>NZ_JBSFPI010000007.1:0-170501 GCF_053588115.1 Nocardia sp. NPDC003482 | reverse complement strand
GAGCCGTCGATACCGGACGAAATGCCCGTTCCCAGACCGGCCCCGGCCTGCGCGGCACCGCCGAGCCCGGACGAGATGCCCGTCTCCAAACCGGCACCGGCCTGCGCGGCACCGCCCAGCGAACCATCGATCCCCGAGGAAAGCCCGGTGCCCAGATCAGCCCCGGCGTGCGCCGCACCACCGAGAGCGCTATCAATACCGGTCCCCAGCCCGGCCCCGGCCTGCGCCGCGCCACCGATGCCCGGGGAAATCCCGGACTGCAAACCACTTCCGGCCTGCACGGCACCGCCGAGGCTCGCGCCCAGATCGGCACCGGTCTGCGCGGCGCCGCCCAAGGAGCCGTTGAGGCCCGTGGAAAGGCCCGCGCCCAGGTCCGCACCGGCCTGCGCGGCTCCGCCGAGGCCCGTGGAAATGCCTGTGCCCAGCTGACTTCCGACCTGCCCGGCACCGTTCAGGGCGCCGCCGAGGTTGGACGAGAGCCCGGCACCCGCGCCCAGCGAGGCGTCCAGGCCCGAGGAGATCCCGGTCTCCAGACCGCTGCCGACCTGGGCCGCGCCGCCGAGGGCACCGTTCAGATCCGAGGACACGCCGGTCCCGAGATTCCCGGCCGCCTGCGCTCCCCCGGCGAGCGCCCCGCCGAGACCCGCCGCGGCCGAACCCGCGCCCTCGATACCACCGTTCAGCGAACCGCCCAGCGCCGCACCGAGATCCGAGCCCAGCTCGGCCGCCCCACCGAGGGCGCCCCCGAGCTCGGCCCCCGCCTCGAGGCCACTGTTCAGCGCCCCACCGAGATTCGCGCCGAGATCGCCCGCCGCACCGAGAGAACCGTTGAGGGCGGCCCCGAGGTCACCGGCCGCCCCGTTCAGGGCCGCACCGAGGTCGCCCACCGCACCCACGGAACCATTCAAGGCCGCACCCAGATCACCGACCGCACCCACGGAACCATTCAGAGCCGCACCCAGATCCGTGCCGAGGTGGGTGGTGGCGTCGGCGAGGCCGCCGACCGTGGCCTGTGTGGCGGCGTTCACCGCGCCGGTGATATCGGCCGTGGCCTCGGTGAATGCCGATGCGGCCGTCGAGATTCCGGCCTCCAGGCCGGTCGTCACATCCGCGCCGATCTCCGTGCCGAGAGTGCCCTCGAGCCCGGTGCCGAGCGCGCCTTCCAGGCCCGTGCCGATCTCCGCGCCGAGGTCACCGCCGATGTCGGTGGTGGCGCCGAGCGAACCGCCGAGGCCGCCCGCGACACCCGCGAGGGCGCCGATGCCGGCCGCGAGGCCCGCCTCGAGTCCGGCGACCGCGCCGGTTCCCACCGCGGCGGCCGCGCCGAGTCCGGCGGACAGCCCGGCACCCAGACCGGCCGCGGTCTGCAGGCCGGTCGCCAGGCCCGCGCCCAGATCGAGGCCCGTCGCGCCGGTCAGGCCGAGGTCCAGCCCCGTCCCGGCCTGCACGCCGGTCTCTACCCCAGCCGCGACACCGGCGCCCAGGCCCGCCTCGGTGACCGCGCCCGCGGTCGCGCCGAGCCCCCCGGCCGCGGCGGCACCGGCGCCCGCGCCCGCCGCCACGATCGCCGAGAGCTGGGAACCGCCACTGATCAGGGCCGATTCGGCCACCATGGGCGCCACGGCGGCGATATCCTCCGGGGTCACCGCCTCGAGACCCGCGGCGCAGAGCGCCTGGGTCGGGTTCGCGCAATAGCCGACCGCGGCCTCTTGGTCGCGCAGCAGGCTGAGGATGAACTCGAGAATCGCGTTGGGGCTCATCGCCATCGTCTCCTGGTTCGGCGGACCGTCGGCGATCCGCAGTAGTCGAATTGCCTTTCACGCTAGGAAGCCCTTGCGTTACGCGAAACGGGGTGAAGCCCCCTCCTTGCCCACCCCGGGGGCATTGGGGGCCGACCGCGTATTAGGGGAATTTCCCCGTATTAATCGACCCCGAGTAACGAGGAACCCCCAGCAACCGACAGGCCCGTTAGGTCGAGACGACCGCACCGCGCTAACGACAGGGGATTCCCGAATGACTCAGGGCCTCGCGCTCGGCATCACCGTCGGGTCGTCGAACACCGTCGCCGTCACGATTCCGGAGCGAGACGACGACCTGCACGCCGCCGCGATCGATGTCCGGCCGAGCGCGCCGGTATCGGAGGACGTGCTGGCGCGGGTCGGCGATCCGGTCGCCATCCGCACCGACGACGGCGACTCGATCGCCGCGGCCGACCTCGTGGCCGAACTGGTCGGTTGTCTCAGCGACGACACCGGGCCGGTCGCGACGGTGCTCGGCTACCCCGCGTGGTGGTCCGGGCACGCCGTCACCGCCCTGCGCGCCGCACTGGATCACGCCCGCCTGACCGATCTCACCCTGATCCCCGAACCGGTCGCCGCCGTGCGCGGTCTCGCCGCCACCCACGACGACGTCTCCGGCGGCGCACCGGTCGTCGTCTACGACCTGGGCGCGTCCGGGATCACGGTCTCGGTCGTGGGCGCCGAGCCGGGCGCCGGGCTGCTCGCGCAACCGCTGCGGTCCACCGAGACCGGCGGCGCCGAATTCGATCTGTTGACAATGCGTTACGTACTGGCAAACGCTCAGGGCGAAAACTCCTTCGATCCCTTCGACCCGATGGTCGAAAGGGAATTGGCGGCCCTGCGCCGCCGCTGCGAAAAAGCGAAAGAGGAGCTTTCCGCTATTACCGCGACCGTCGTACCGGTCCGGCTGCCGGGGAGCGCCCGCGACGTCCGCCTGGTCCGCGACGAACTCGAGGATCTGCTGCGCGAATCCCTGCTCGCCTCACTGGATCTGATCCACCGGGCCGCGCGCCTGGCCGGACTGGACCGGATCGAGCGCGTCCTGCTGACCGGCGGCGGCAGCGGCATCCCGCTGCTGACCGAACTGGTCTCCACCGAATTCGGCGTCACCCCGATCACCGTCGAGAATCCCGCGCACACCGCGGCGCGCGGCGCGGCCCTGCTGGCCGCCGACATCGCGGCACAGGCGGTCGACACCGCCCCCGCACCCGAGGTGGCCGCGACCACCGAAGCCCTTGCGGTGCAACGACTTCCGGAACCCGAGCGGGCCGCCCTGCTACCTCCCCTCCCGCAGGCGCGCCCCACTCCGCGCTTCGGCTCCTGGCGGCGCGCGGCCTTCGTCGCCGGCGCCGCGGTGGCCGTGGCCGCGCTCGCGACCGGCACCCTCGCGGTGGGCACGGCCCTGCAATCCACGCCGACCTCGAATTCGTCGTCGACCTCCACGGGCACCAGCGCCACCGGCACACCGACCACCGCGAACAGCGCCACCGCCTCCGCCGGTTCGGTCGCGCCGGTCGCGAATACCGCTCCCGGCCAATCGGATCGGGCCCCGGGCGCCGCCGCACCGGTCGCCTCCCGCAACTCGACCGATCCCGCCGCCCCCGCCGCCGCGGGCAACCCCAGCACACCCGGCACCCCGGGCACCGCGTCGGGCGCTCCGCAGGCTGCGGCACCGGACGCCAATACCCCGGCCCCCCAGGCGAATTCACCCGCCCCACAACCGGCCCCGGCCCCCGCTCCGGCACCCTCCGCGCCGACCGTGCAGCCGCCGGTCGTGCAGCCACCCACCGCGCCGTCCCCACCCACCCGGCCGTCCGTGCCGGATCTGGGCAGCACCCTGAACAACGGACTGGATCAGACCGGCAACACCCTCGGCCAGGTGCTCGACACACCGGGCCAGGTGCTCGGACATACGGGTGGCTGAGGTCGAAACGTGGTCACCGACAACACAGTCGCGCTCGAATCGCTCCCGGGTGCGCGCGATATCCTCCGCGAACTCGACGCCCAGGACGGGGAACACCGGGTCTACCTGATCCGCGGTCGCTCCGGCACCGGCAAGTCCACCCTGCTCGCCGCCATTCGAAAACGGTTGCGGGGCAGGGATTCCGCCACCGTCCTCATCGTCGACGACGCGCACACGCTCGCGCGCGCCGACCTCGCCGAACTCACCGCCACGGTGACCTCCGGTACCCGCACGGTCGTCGTCGCGACCCGGCCGCGGCCGCACGACGCCGGACTGCGCGCGCTCACCGACGCCGTCTCCCGGCGCGGTCGCGTCCTGGACCTGCGCGCCCTGGGCGCGGCCGAGATCGCCCCGTTCGCACGGGAATTGGGCATGATGGTGCCCCGCCCGGTCGCCCAGCACATCCATCGCCGGACCGGGGGCATCCACGGCGGTGTCGTCGCGGCCCTCACCGCGGCGTGCGCCACTCGCCTGGACGCCGGGATCGTCGCGGTCGACGAGGCGGTGGCGGGCTGGGCCCGCTCGCTGCTCGACGGCACCGATCCGGGCCTGCTCGACGTGTTCGTGGTGGCCACCACCGGCGCCGGACTCGACCCCGGCGAACTGGGCGAGGTGCTCGACATCGAGCACGAGACCGCCCTCGACCTCATCGACCGCGCCCGCGCGAGCGCCCTGATCACCGACGCGGATCTGTTGCTCGCCCCCGCGATCGCGCCGCTGCGCACCCTCGTCGGCGACCGCCGTTTCCTGGCCGTGCAGCGCCGGCTGCTGGAGGCGCGCTGGGCCGCGGGCCTGCTGCGCGACCACACCGCGCTGCTGCTGGCCGAATCGGGTCTGCGCGATCCCCGCTTGGCCGAATTCCTTTGCGCCGCGGCCGAGAAGGCGGGCGAGGAGGCGGTGCGCTACTACGCCGCGGCGGCCGCCGCCGGGGCCGACCGACAGGCGGTCGCGGTGCGCTGGGCCGAGGCCGCCGCCCGCGCGGGCGACGACGAGACCGCGCTGCGCCTGGCCGAACCCGTCTTGTCCGGAACCACCGCTCCCCCGGCAGAACTCGCCGCGGCGGTGCGGATCTGCGCGAGCGTGTGGACCCGCCGCGGCCTGGCCGCCCGTGCGGCGCAACTGTATTCGTGGCTCGGCCCGCAGCGCGTGGGCCCGGACTGGGCCGTCGGCGCCACCGTCCAATATCTGGCGGGCGAGGTCGAGGCGGCGACCATGCTGTCGGCCTCCGCCGCGCACTGGCCGCCCACCGAGGCCACCGCCCGCGCGGGGCTGATCGCCACGGCACTGGCCTACACCCTGCCCGAACCCCTTCCGCCCGGCGGCGCGCCGCGTCCCGGCGAAAGCGTCCGCGCGGCAGCGGTTTCCGCCGCGTCGACCCTGATCCAGGCCGCCCGCGCCGCGACCACCCCGGCCGCCGACCGCTTCCTGCCCTGCACCGCGGTGTCCATCGCGACCCTGCTGTGCCTGAGCATGGGCGAGCCGCGCCGCGCGGCCGACGCCCTGCGCGGCGGCTCCGAACGCGATCCGCATCTGCTGGTGTTGAGCGCCTGGACCGCCATGCTCGGCGGCGACGAACAGGCCGCGGCCGGATTCCTCGCCGCACTGGATCTCCCGGCCCTGTCGCGCCGCGATCAGTTGCTGGCGCACGGCGTCGCGATCGGACTGGCCCGCCGCGGCGGCGATCACGCCGCGCTCACCCGGGCCTGGGAGTCGGCGTATCCGCTGTTCGACGATGTCGCCGCCGACCTGCTGGCGCTGTTGCCGATCGGCGAGCTGTGGCTGGCGGCAATCCGCCTGCGCGACGAGCGCCGGGTGAGCGCCTTGGTGGACGCCGCGCGAGAGTTGTTGCACCGCTTGGGCAATCCGCCCGCCTGGGCGAACGCCTTCAGCTGGTACGAGATCCAGGCCGCGATCGCCCACGAACGTCCCGACGAACTGCTGCCGCCCGCCCACCGGCTCAAGGCCGCCGCCCACGCCGGCGACCCGCACGCCGCGGTACTCGCCGACGCGGGCCGCACCTGGGTGCTCGTGCTGCGCGGGGAGGTCGCCCACGACGAGGTCGCCGCCGCCGTGCGCCGCCTCGCCGAGATCGGCATGAGCTGGGACGCCGCCCGGCTGGCCAGCGAGGCCGCCCTGGCGACGGGCGACTCCGCCACCGCCACCGCGCTGCTCAAACTTGCCCGCTCGGTGCGCGCCGAGGCCCGCCCGCCGCAGCGGCCCGCCCCCGCGCCCGATCCGGCCCCGCGGGCCCGGCCCGAACAGGCGGCCGCGCCCACCGACGCCCTGCTCAGCGACCGCGAACGCGAGGTCGCCGAATTGGTGCTGCTCGGCCTGACCTATCGCGAGATCGGCGCTCGGCTGTACATCTCGGCGAAGACGGTGGAGCATCATGTGGCGCGGATCCGGCGTCGGATCGGAGCGGGCTCCCGTTCCGAGTTATTGTCGATGCTCCGCGCCATGGGACACGGTTCGCTGCTCGTGTGATGCTCGGCGCGGACGGCGCCGCCCCGGGGGCGCACGAGACGCGAAGCGAGGTAACGAGGATGGCCACAGGGGTGGGCCTACGGATCGCCGAGGACGAGTGCATCGCGGCGATCCTCACCAGCGGCACCGAGGACGCCCCCGAACCGGTCTACATCGTGCGCGAACCCGTGCTGCACATGTCCGACGACGGCGACGCGGCGCTCGGCGGCGAACCA
Organism: Nocardia sp. NPDC003482; assembly: GCF_053588115.1. Classification (NCBI taxonomy): domain Bacteria; kingdom Bacillati; phylum Actinomycetota; class Actinomycetes; order Mycobacteriales; family Nocardiaceae; genus Nocardia; species Nocardia sp. NPDC003482. The sequence continues at coordinate 164,040 of NZ_JBSFPI010000007.1, read as the reverse complement.
CCTGTGGGACACAGCCATTCGATCACCGGATTCTTCGCCGCGGTCGGCGATCCGGCGGGCATCCCGGTCGACGACGGGGAGGCGTACCGGGCCGAGGATCTGGTCGCCACCGCGCTGTTCTGCCTGATCAATCTGGCCGCCGACCATCTCGAGGGCCCGGCCGAGTTCTACGCCACCCATCCCTCGGACTGGCCCGAACAACAGGTCGCCGCCCTGCGCGACGCGCTGGACTATCTGGGTCTGCGGGCGGTCGTGCTGGTCAGCGAGGCCGATCTGCCCGAAACCGACGGCGGCGGACGGGCTTACGCGCGCGACGCGGCCCGGGCCGCCCTCGCCGCGGTGCTCGCCACCCCGGCCGGGACCACCCCGCCCGACCCCACGCACGCCGAGAACGCGCTCGACGTCACCGACATCCTGCCCGCGTTGCAGACCCCGCAACCGGTCGCGCAGGCGTACTCCGCCGCCTTCCCGGCCGCCGAATCCGTCGAGACCACGGCCGCCGAACAGCCGCCCACCACCGCCGAACCCCCCGCGTCCCGACAGCGCCGCCGCATCCCGCTACTGATCGCCGCGGCCGCACTGGTCGGACTCATGCTGGGCGGTCTGGTCGTGGCCCTGCTGCTCCGCGACCACGACGCCCCGGCGTCCCCGCTCCCGGACGCGCGCTCCTCGATCTCGACCACCACGCCGCCCCCGCCGCCGCCCGCCCCGACGCCCGAACCGGTCACCGAGATCCCCGAACCCGCGCCGATCGAGACCCCCGAGGTCACCGAGACCACCCCGCCGCCGCCCCCGCCGACGACCACACCGCCGCCGACCAGCGCGCCCTCGTCGACCACGACGCCCGCCCGGCCCACCCGGACCACGCCGCGACGCTCCACACCCACGGTTCCGAACCCCTGGGATCCCATTCCGGGCCTGCCGCTGCCGCCCGCGCTGGAGGTCCCGAATCCGTGATCGTTTTGTAGCGAACTTTGCCCGTTCGTGCCCTAAAGTGAAGCGCTGACCGGTGTTACCGCACAACGGCTTACCGCCCCCGGATCTGCCGGCACACACCGGTGCCTGACGAAGGGACTCCATGCGCAACCTGCCGGCGCGTCGCGCCACGGTCAAAGCCGCCGCCGTCGCATTCGCCTCCACCGTACTCCTCGCCCCGGTGTTCACCGCGCCCGCGCAGGCCGCGCCCGGGGTGGAGCAATCCACCGCGGACGAGTTGTCACCCGAACTGGCACAAGCGATTTCGCGTGATCTGAAGATGACGCCCGCCGAATACCTGGACCGGGCGGCCCGGGCGCAGCAACTGGGCGACTACGCGCGCGAGTTCCGCTCCGAGCGGCCCGAGGACTTCGCCGGGGCGTGGCTGGGCGCCGACGGCAAGCCGATCGTGGCGGTCACCTCGCTCGACGCGGCCCGGATCGCGGCCTCCGACGGGTATCAGACGCGGCTGGCGCCGATCTCGGCCGACGGGCTGGAGAGTTCCCTGGATCAGTTGGCGCAGTGGGTCGGCGGGCTGCCGCGCGAGATCTCCTCGGCGATCAACTCGGTGGCCATCGACTTCCTCAACAGCCAGCTGGTCGTCAATGTCGCCAACACCCCGGCCGGACATCTGCTGAACCTGCCCACGCTGATCGCCAACGTCAAGGTGGTCCTCTCCCCGGGCAGCGGCGGGCCGGTCGAGCGGCGGCCGATGGGCGGGGACACCTACATCAGCGCGCCGACCTCGCTGGCCGACGAGGCGCTCAGGACGGTCGACGTGTGCTCGTTCGGCTTCAACAGTTTCGACGCCTCGGGCAACGCACTGAACATCAGTGCGGGACACTGCGATCCGAACATCGACAAGGGCGATCAGCACGCCGAGGTCTACGTGCCCGACGTCCGCGACCTCAAGGCCAGCCCGCAGGTGGGCTCGTTCGTGCGGGCCCAGCTGGGCGGGCGCAGCGGCCTGGACTACTCGGTGATCAAGCTGAACGACCGCGCGGTGCGGGCGGGCATGGATCAGCCCTCGGTGCGCGGCGCGAACGGGACCACCCTGACCGTCACCGGCGTCGCCGATCCGATCGTCGGCGCGCCGGTCTGCAAGTCGGGCCAATCGTCCACGTTCACTTGCGGTTTCGTGGTCGCCGACCGGGTCGAGACCCAGCTCTACACCACCGACGGCGAATCGAAGACCGTGCGCGGTTTCGCCAGTTCGGCCTGCACCCTCGGCGGTGACAGCGGCGGCGCGATCGTCTCCGGCACGCTCGCCCTGGGCATCACCAGCGGCTCCAACGCCGCCGACGCCCCGGACTGCGGGGAGGCCAACATCGGTCTCGCGCAGTACGGGGGAACCGCCTCGCTGGGCATTCCGATTCGCGCGATTCTCGCCGATATCGAAGCCAATCCCGCAGGTGGGGTGGGTTCCGGAATTACGGTTCGCACGCGTAACAACGCGGGCTGAACCCGAACGCGAGATGAATTTTCCCCGCTCCTTCGAGACGAGTAGGCATAACGATCAGAACCCCATATAGTCGCCTCATGCTCCTGCCACGCATCCGTCTGTCCGCCGCGGGATCGAGCCCGCGGAACCCTCTCCGCAGAGCAGCGGTCGCCGCGTCGGCCGCCGCGCTGGTCCTCGGACCGATGGCGGGGTCGGCTTCCGCGGAACCCGCGCCGGCGCCGAATCTCCCGGCCGAGCTCGTCGCGGCGGTCCAGCGCGACCTGAAGATCTCCCCCGAGGAGTACCTGCACCGCGCGGACGTCGCGCAGAAGCTGGCCGGTTTCGCGACCAACGCCCAGCGGCAGTATCCGCAGTCCTACGCGGGCGCGTGGCTGGACAACGCCGGCCAGGCCGTGGTCGCGCTGGCGCAGGGGCAGGGCCTCGACGACGCCCGCAAGGCCGCGCAGGACGCCGGTTTCACCGTCAAGGACGTCGCCAAGACCGAGACCGTGCTGCGCAGCGAGAAAAACGCCTTCCAGCAATGGCTTTCGAATCAGCCCGAGGCCGTGGCCAAGGCCGTGCGCGGCGTCGCGATCGACACCGTGAACAACAGCATCGCGGTGCGCGTCGACAAGGCCGGTCTGCCGATGCCCGGATTCGTCGATCCGGCGCGCGTCATCGTCATGCCCGCCCCGCCGGTCGGCCCCGAGGAGGCGGAGATCCCGCAGGCCCAGCCCGTTGCGGGCGAGGGCAACGGCGCGTACTCCGCCGGCACCGGATACGCCTCGGTCGCCGGACGCATGCAGCTGATCTGCTCGGCCGGGTTCAACGGCCTCGACCGCAACAACAACGTCGTGAACATCACCGCGGGCCACTGCGATCCGAACATCCCCGCCGCGGGCACCGCCAACGCGCCGGGCATGTTCGAGCTGCTGCCGGGCAACCGCCTCGGCAACCAGCTGGGTTCGTTCCAGAAGTCGGTGCTGGGCAACCAGGACTACTCGATCATCGCGATCAACGACGGCAGCCGGGATCGCTTCAGCAACAACCTGGTTCGCGCGGCCGCGGGCCCGATCGCCATCACCGGCGTGGCCGACCCCGTCGTCGGCGCCCCCGTCTGCAAGTCGGGCTCGCGCACCGGCTTCAGCTGCGGCGTCGTCAACGCCGTCGACCAGACCGTCCAGGTCGGCGATCGTGAACTGACCCAGTCGTTCTCGGCCAACATCTGCGCCCTCCCCGGCGACAGCGGCGGCCCGATCGTCACCGGCACCCTGGCCCTCGGCATCTCCAGCGCCTCCTCGGTAGCCGACTACCCCGTCTGCGCCATCCCCGAGTTCCTCGGCCTCCTCACCGGCGACGCCCCCCAACTCTTCGCCCAGCCGGTCAACGTGGTCCTCTCGGACAACCCCGGCCTCCGGGTCCGCACCAACTGAGTCTGACGCCGAAAAGGCCGACAGCCCTTGGGCTGTCGGCCTTTTTTGTGTCGTTGATCAGAGGGGTTCCGACCCCTAAGGCACGGCATCCCTCACGTAAGGCACCCCCTCGCGCAAGGCCCCCCTCACGCACGGCATCGCTCACGCAAGGCACTCCTCAGGCACGGCACTCCTCACGCACGGCATGCTTCACGCACGGCACCCCTCACGCGAGGCACTCCCAGGCACCACCACCTCCGAAGGCTTACCGATCCGCAGGCTCCTATGAGTACTGCCTCCGGAGGGCACGCCTTCAATGGCAAGGCAACCCCAGTCGCACCCCTTATTCGAATCCGCACCCGTTTCAGGGCCTTACAAGGGGTGCGGATCCGAATAAAGGGTGCGGCTGGGTTGCCTTGCCTGGGGATGCCAAACCCATGGGGGTGCAGTGCCTTTGGAGGTGCGGCAACCCAAGTCGCACCCTTTATTTGGATCCGCACCCGTTTCTGGGCTCTAGAAGAGGTGCGGATCCAAATAAGGGGTGCGGCTGGGGTTGCCGTTACCACGTAGACGTACAGGGTTTTTGGGGCGTGTAGACGGAAGCGGCCCGTGCTCTGGGAGCACGGGCCGCTTCGGGGCTTGCGGGGGTTACTTCTGGGCGGGCTGTTGGTTTTGGGCGGCCTGTTGCTTGGCCATGTTCTCGTCGCTCCACTGGGTGGTGCCCGCGTCGGCGATCATGGTGTTGACGAGTTCGATGCCCGTGGCGATCAGGGTGGGGCCGCCGACGGCGACCGTGCCCAGGATGCCGCCGATGCCGGCGCCGAGGGGGAGGCCGGCGAGGCAGCCCACGCCGAACAGCGGCAGGCCGAAGACGCAGCCGACGACCGCGCCGATGGCGGTGCCGACGAAGCCGCCGACGGCGGTCGCGATGCCGAACTTGCTCGCGAAGTCGTTCATCGCGCGCTGGTTCTCGATCGGCGAGGCGACATCCTTGAGGGCCACCCGGCTGCCGTCGCGGCCGACCGTCTGCACCTCGACCTGGTGCTGGTCGGCGACGGGGGCGATGGTCTTGTCGGGGGTCAGCTGGAGTTCCTTGCCCTCACCCTTGATCTCCGGCTTCACCTGCACCTGCTGGCCCGCGAAGCTGTAGGTGAGCGGCAGCGTCACCAGGGTCTTGCCCTCGGCGTCCTTGACGTCGACCGTGTCCACCGTCGCCGCCGGCTCGTCGGCCTTGGCCGCGACCTCGGTCTTCGAGAGCTGGAAGGTTCCCCCTTGCAGTCGCGTCACCACCGACTTCGGCGCTCCGGGCTGCTGCGCGTCCACGAGCTGGACGGAGTAGTTGACTCCCTCGGCCGGAGCGGCCGGCTCGGCATGGGCAGTTCCCAACCCGATGGCCATAGCGCCGATGACCAGGGTGCCCACCGCAGGGTAGCTGCGGAGCTTCATTCGGTTATCCAATCCATCATCAAGTTTCGCCTTGCACGTGTCGTCATCCCCGCGAGAGCCCACGCATCCCTCAGGTCGTACCTGTGGAACCCTCCCCGAGCGGGGAGATGACACACACAGCTAGCAGGACGACTGGAGCTTAGTCCAATAGCTGGCGAGAAGCGAGATCCCTTTTCCGCCAAACGAACTAAGCTGTCCCGGGTTTGGGACGGCATTTGCCGGGTTTTACCGTGATAGCGATCCGCGCTCGCACATAACCGCAGGACGATGGGTGAGCGCGGTCACATCACGGGTCCGGTCAAGCCCCTGCAAGCTGGGGCCTTCCGAGCCGTGAGGATATGATGGACGGATAAGTTACCGGTGGGTAACTTACTGCCCGTTAGGATAACGGGCAGTAAGGGTGGCACTTCAGCCCTGCCGCCCGGACAGCTCGTTGAACCGAAGGAAGGTCGCGACATGAATGCCCTGACAGTGACGCTGGGCACGATAGGGGCGCTGCTCAGTCTGGTGTGCTGGGCAGCGTTCTTCGGCGGCGTGTGGAAGATCGTCTCCGCCATCATGATCGGACAGCCCGCCCCGGACCGCTGGCGTCCGTTCTTCCCGCGTTTCGGGCAGATGCTGATCGAGTTCATCGCGCACACGCGCATGAACAAGTTCCGCACGGTCGGCTGGGCGCACTGGCTGGTGATGGTCGGCTTCATCACCGGCGCCATCCTCTGGTTCGAGGCCTACGGGCAGACCTTCGATCCCGAATTCCACTGGCCGATCATCGGTAACTGGGGCTTCTACCACTTCTGGGACGAGCTGATGGGCATCGGCACGGTCGTCGGCATCCTGGTGCTGATCACCATCCGCCAGCTCAACCACCCCCGCGTGCCCGAACGGATGTCGCGCTTCAGCGGTTCGAAGTTCGCCCCGGCCTACGTGATCGAGGCGATCGTCCTGCTCGAGGGTCTGGGCATGATCTTCGTGAAGGCGGGCAAGATCGCGCTGAACGGCGAGGGCAACCCCGCCACCGACTTCTTCACCATGCAGGTGGCCAAGCTGCTGCCCGCGAGCCCGACCATGGTGTCGATCTTCGCGTTCATCAAGCTGATGTCGGGCATGGCCTTCCTCTACTTCGTGGGCCGCAGCATCACCTGGGGCGTGGCCTGGCACCGGTTCGCGGCCTTCTTCAACATCTACTTCAAGCGTGAGGACGACGGCGGCGTCGCGCTGGGCGCGGCCAAGCCGATGATGTCCAAGGGCAAGGCGATCGATATGGAGACCGCCGACCCCGACAACGACACGTTCGGCGCGGGCCGCATCGAGGACTTCTCCTGGAAGGGCTGGCTGGACTTCACCACCTGCACCGAGTGCGGCCGCTGCCAGAGCCAGTGCCCGGCGTGGAACACCGGAAAGCCGTTGTCGCCCAAGCTGTTGATCATGTCGCTGCGCGATCACGGCGCGGCCAAGGCCCCCTACCTGCTGGCGGGTGGCCGCAAGGATATGGGCGGCGACGAGGTCGGTCTGGTCGACGCCGAGGGCAAGCCGAACGAGGCCGCGCTGGCGAAGATCTCCGAGGCCGCCCGCGCCGAGGCCGAGCGCCCGCTGGTCGGGCCCGAGGACGCGAACGGCGTCATCGATCCCGAGGTGCTGTGGAGCTGCACCACCTGCGGCGCGTGCGTGGAGCAGTGCCCGGTCGACATCGAGCACGTGGACCACATCCTCGACATGCGCCGCTACCAGGTGCTGATCGAGTCGGAGTTCCCGACCGAACTCGCGGGCCTGTTCAAGAATCTGGAGAACAAGGGCAACCCCTGGGGCCAGAACGCCAAGGACCGGCTCAACTGGATCTCCGAGGTGGACTTCGAGGTTCCGGTGTTCGGTCAGGACGCCGAGACCTTCGAGGGCTACGAGTACCTGTTCTGGGTCGGCTGCGCGGGCGCGTACGAGGACCGCGCGAAGCGGACCACGAAGGCCGTCGCCGAACTGCTCGCCACCGCGGGCGTGAAGTACATGGTGCTCGGCCAGGAGGAGACCTGCACCGGTGACTCGGCCCGCCGCGCGGGCAACGAGTTCCTGTTCCAGCAGTTGGCGATGCAGAACATCGAGACGCTGAACTCGGTGTTCGAGGGCGTCGAGGACAACAAGAAGAAGATCGTCGTCACCTGCGCGCACTGCTTCAACGCGCTCAACAACGAGTACCCGCAGATCGGCGGCGTCTACGAGGTCGTGCACCACACCCAGCTGCTGAACCGCCTGGTGCGGCAGAAGAAGCTGGTGCCGGTGTCGTCGGTGTCGGAGAAGGTCACCTACCACGACCCCTGCTACCTGGGGCGGCACAACAAGATCTACAACGCGCCGCGCGAGCTGATGGCCGCCTCCGGGGCCCGCGTGGCCGAAATGCCGCGCCACGGCGAGCGTTCCATGTGCTGTGGCGCGGGCGGTGCGCGCATGTGGATGGAGGAGCAGCTCGGCAAGCGCGTCAACCTCGACCGGACCGACGAGGCGCTGGCGACCCTGGACGGCGGTAACGAGCCCTCCCGCATCGCGACCGGGTGCCCGTTCTGCCGCGTGATGCTCACCGACGGCGTGACCGCGCGCAAGGATTCGGGCGAGGTCGGCCAGGGCGTCGAGGTCATCGACGTCGCGCAGCTCATGCTCGACGCCATCGAGCGGGTCGAACCGGCCACGCTGACCGAGAACCTGAAGGTGGTCCAGCAGCCCAAGCGGGTCGAGGCCGAGCCGGAACCGGAGCCGGAACCCGTTGCGGCCGAGGCCGATACGGAGACCGCCGAGCCCAAGGCCGCGCCCGCCGAGGGCAAGGGCCTCGCCATGAAGGGCCCCGCGAAGGCGCCCGGCGGCAAGGGTCTGGCCATGAAGGGTCCGGCGAAGGCACCGGGTGGCAAGGGTCTCGCGATGAAGGGCGCCGCCAAGGCCCCCGGCGCGAACCAGGACGCCCCCGCCGCCGAGACCGGCGACGACGAGTCGGTGATCCCGTCGGCCAAGCCCGGCGGCCTGGCCATGAAGGGTCCGGCGAAAGCGCCTGGTGGTAAGGGTCTTTCGATGAAGGGCGCCGCGAAGGCACCGGGCGCCAAGGCGCCCGCCCAGGAGACTCCGGCCGCCGAGAAGGCCGAGGATTCGGGCAGCGCGTCCGCTCCCGCCGCCAAGCCCGGCGGCCTCGCGATGAAGGGCGCGGCCAAGGCGCCGGGCGGCAAGGGCCCGGCGGCGAAGGCCGCGGAAACCCCGGCGGCACAGCCCGAATCGGCCCCCGCCGAGGAGGCGCCGCAGGCGTCGGCCCAGTCCACGGAGACCGAGCCCACGGAGACCAAGCCCACGGAGACCAAGCCCACGGTCGCCCCCAAGGGCCTCGCCATGAAGTCTGGCTTCAAGCGTCCGGGCGCCAAGGCCCCGGGTGCGCCGAAGCCCGCGGCGGAAACCCCTGCCGCCGAGCAGGCTTCGGCCCCGGCAGCCGAGGAGGCCTCGCCCCCCAGCACGCCCGCCGCGGCCGAGGAGTCCTCCGACGCCACGGAAACCGCCGCCCCCTCGACCCCGAACGAGCCCGCGGCGGAGGACCCGAAGCCCACGGAGGCCAACGGCACCCCGAAGCCCCCGGCCGCCAAGCCGGGCGGACTCGGCTTCAAGTCGGGCGCGAAGGCCCCGGGCCGAAAGAACTGATCGGTCCCTGACGACCGCGAGGGCGGTGTTGCCGGAAAGTGGCAGCACCGCCCTCGTCGCGTGAGGACACTCTCGAACGGACATAGCCGAGAGTTAGCCTCCGGGTGGAAAACTCGACCCGAAACACCCCCTCAAACAAGCATCGCCCCCGCCGAGAAACGGCGGGGGCGATCTCCTGCAGGGGAGGTCGGACATTCGATTCCTATCACGGGAAGCGAATGGGGTTCCAGTGTCGGACAGTTCGACGGACACACTGACGGTAGCCGGTTGATAACGTCGATTCACCAGTAGAAATTGGCGATTCAACCCCGGCAAGGCTCTCACCTCGCGCTCCAGCGACACCGCACGCTGCTGGGCACAGCCGATTCCGACCAGGAAAACCATCAGGCTACCTCGAGGCTATTGGGAGATTTAAATCACCGACAATCGGTGTAACATCCGCGCATTCGAACGCGACAACCCCGAATGGGCTTTTCTCTCACGAGATTCGCACGTACGGCACCGGATTGACGGCGATCGAGGAGAGGACGGGGTTCAGGCCGGTGGCGGTGCAGACCGCCTCGACCGACACCAGATCACCGGCATTGATGTCCAGGGTGGTGGTGATGGTCAGGGTTCCGGAGCCGGTGCCGGAGACCGGGTCTCCGGTGAGGACGACCACGCTGTTGATCAGCAGGCGGGCCTGCTGGGAGATGGTGCCGTTGAAGCCCGCGGCGCCGCCCGAGAACGGCAGGCTCACTTCGACTTTCGCGCCGGGTTTGGTGCCGAGGGCGCGGAGTTGGTTGTTGCTGGAGCCGGTGACGACCGAACCGGGGTAGGCGGGGTCGGCGGTCCAGTTGATGATCGGGCCGAAGCTCGCGGTCAGCTGCTGGGGGGCGGTCTTGATCATGCCGACCGGCTGGAAGCCCGTGGTCACAGCGACGAGAAAGGGCATCGCGCACTCGCTTTCATGGGATGGTCACGCCTTTGAGGCTGACCTGCAAGCCTTTTCCGGTACCGGTGTCCAGCGTGGTGATGTTGACGGTCAGCCGGTCGCCGGGCGAGAAGGTGAAGGGCGTGGTCGGCGTGATGGTCGTGTCGGCCGCCTGATTCGCCGCGGCGATGGTGACCGAGGAGTTCGAGACCGGGGTGCCGTTCTGCCGCAACTCGACGACCAGATTTCCGGTGCCCGCGGTCTCGCACCGATAGGTCACCGAACTCACCGAGATCTTGCGCTCGATGCGCAGTCCCTCGGGCAGCACATTGCCCACGCCCAGCGCGCGGATTCCGGTGTGCGACTTGAACGCGATGTCGTAGATCTGACCGGCGGCCGTGGGCGGGCGGGCATCCGACAGGCGGGTGTCGTCGGTGGCGACGGCCCCGAGAGCCGTGCGCGCCGCCGCGGCGTCGACCGCGGTCAGCACCGCCTTGCCGACCGCGTTCGCGTCGCTGATCTGCGACGCCGGATGGGTGTGCACGGTCGGGGTGCGGGCGTCGGACAGTCGCGGATCGTTACCCGCGACGGCGGTCGTCGCGGTCCCCCCGATGGTGGGCGGAAAAGCCGTGGGCTTGTTGACGATTCCGTTCCAATCGGTGGTCCCGGCCGGGCCGCGGATGACGATGCCCTGCCCGTTCGGCGTCCAGCCACCCGCAGTGTGGAACACGTAGAGCAGGCCGTCGGCCCGGACCACGTATTGCGCGCCGTCCGCGGGGGCGGCGGGCAGCGCGGCGTAGGTCGCCACCTGCCCGTCGATCTGCACGCCGGAGCCGCGCTCGCCGCGCACGACGGCCGAACCGGGCGAGGCGGGGACGGGCGCGACGAGCGTCAGGTCCACCAGTCCCGTGGAGCCCTGATCCGGGTTCTGGGCGTCCGGGCCCGCAACATACTCGCCGACCGTGAAGCTGAACGGATCCATGGGGATTCGCTCGCCGTCGTAGGACAACTCGAACGACACCCGCCAGGTCCAGTCGGAGGGATTGGTCTCGCCACTCGGCGCGACCAGACGGATGCCGCGCATGCCCCGCCAGGTGATGTAGCCGAATTCGTCGAGCTCGCAGACATAGTGCGTGGGCAGCTGTACGTAGGTCGCCGGGTCCGGCTGGGCACCGGCCACCAGTATCTTGGGCGCGTCGGCGGTGAAGGTGAGGGTCCCGCTCAAGGGGGCGAATTCGGGAAGGTCGCCGAGATCGGGCCCGTCGGCGATGTTCGCGAGGAAACGCCCGACAACCTTTCCGTATTTGAGTGGGGGCAGTTCAGCCATGAGGAATGCCTTTCGATCGGGTTGTGTCGCAGCGCGTTCAGGCCGACTGCGCGTAGACGACGAGTTGCGCGTTGTCGGTCCGCACCGTGTAGCGCGCCGTGCCGAGCGTGCGCAGCACGACGACGTACAGCGTCACGGTCTGGTTCGCGGCGACCACGCCGACGGCCGAGCCCGGCTTGATCGGGTTCAGGTACGCGGGTGAGACGAGGACGCTGCCGATGACGGGCGAGCTGCTGCCGAGCCCGTAGCCGATGCGTTCCCCGTCGGGCGCGCCGATACAGACGGCGATATCGCATTTGGACTGGCCGGCGGCGCCTTCCGTCAGCACCGAGACCCAGCCGCTGACCAGGGGACGCCACGGCATCGGCTGGGCGGGAATGGTGATGGCGGCCAGCGTCTTCGCCGTGTCGTCGAGATGACTGCCGCCGGCGAACTGGCCCTGGCCGATCGCCCAGGGCCCGCCGAGCCGGGGCGTCGGCGTGGGAACGAACCGCTGGCGGGCCGCGTCCCAGGCGAGGACGAAATCCTCGGCGAGCGGGTGGTCGGCGTCGACGAGAACGTCGGAGGCGTCCTGAATCCGTCCCGGCTCGCCCGGATCCCCGGCCTCACCGGTTTCGCCACGCGGCAGGGTGATCGAAAGCTGTTGCGCCGGGGCGCTTCCCGTGATCTGCGCGGTCGCCGACGCACCGGTGTTCCCGGCCGTGGCGGTCGCGGTCAGCCGGGTCGTGGCGCCCCGCGGGCCGGTTCTACCGAAAGCCGTTGCGAAGGGCACGAACTCGAGTCCGGTCCAGTAGTAGATCGCGTTCTCCGAGACGACGCGCCAGGCCTTGCGTGCGTCGGCCATGCCGAGGCCGAGGGCCCGCAGTGCGGCGGGGTCGGCGATATCGCCCTGCCAGTTCCAGGGCCACGCGGGCGCGCCGTCGGGGCCGACCGGTCCGGCCGGGCCCTCGCGCAGTTCGACGAGTACGTCGCGGTCCACGAGTTCGACCGGGTTCACCGTGTGGGGCAAGCCGATCGAGTCCGCGACACCGCGCATGCTGATCATCACGTCGTTGTCGAAGACGATGGGTGTGTCGGTCACTGTGCTGTCTTTCGTGATCGGGCCCGACGGCCTAGGGCGCGAGGGGCAGGCCGACGGGCCGCGCCCAGCAGACGATCTGCGCACCGGCCCGCGAGTAGTTGTAGTTGGCCGATCCGGCGTTGCGCCGGATCACCACGACGAGCACGGCGGGCTGTCCGGCCGATACGACACCGGCGGTACTGCTCGGGGTGACCCGGGCGCCGTAGTACTCCTGGAAGCGGCAGTGCGCGTCGATGCTCGCGCCGAGCCCGGTGCCGAGCGCCACGATCTGGCCGCTCGCGGAACCGAGCCGCACCTCGGCGTCGACCCGGGTGTTGAACGTGCTCGTACCCTCCAGGTTCTGCACGACGACCCCGCCGGTCACCATCGGCCGCCAATCGCAGTCCTGGGCGGGAATGTTCAACTGCGCCACCGTGATCGAGGCGGCCGACACATTGTTCTGCGACGCGGCGAAACCGACGCCCCCGTCCCAGGCCTGGCCCTCCATGAGCGACCACGGACCCCGCAGGCCCGGGTAGGGCCGGGGACGCCACTTCTGGACCGAGGTATCCCAGGTCGGGACGGAACGGTCGGCGAGGGTGGCGGTGTCGGCGAAATCCGACGCACCGCGAATCGGCCCGGGGCCGCCGACCTCACCCTTGCGACCTCGAACACCGCGCGGGACGGTCAGATTCAGCACCAGGTTCGGCGCCGTGCCGGTCACGGTGGCCTGGAATTCCGAGCCGGCCGGCCCGGTGTCGACGCTGCCGAGCGTGATCGTGCACGGATTTCCCTCCGGCCCGGCCGCGCCGAACGCCTCGACGAACGTGTCGAAACTGCTGCCGTTCCAATAGACGAGGGTGTCGGTGGCCAGGACGCGCCACGCCTTACCCGCCTGCGCGGGGCCGAGTTTCGTGGCCATCGCCGACAGCGCGGCCTGGTCGGCGATATCGCCCTCCCACCGGAACGACACGCACGGTTCCCCGGCGGGCCCCTGCGGGCCCGGCGTACCCGTCATCAATTCCAGGGAGCCGTCCCGCGGCGTGGCATGCATGGACTGCACCAGGCCCGGCGTGCCGACGCCCTCGTCGATGCCGCGGATCAGGGCGGATGCGAAATACTCACCAATGCTGGACATGTCACCTCCTTCAGAGGGGCTGGGCGTAGACGACCAGCGAGGCCGACGTCGTCATGACACCGATCGCGCCGGTACCGGTGCCGGTCCGTTCGACCGTCACGACGAACGTCGCGGCCTCACCGGCGGGCACCGTGGCGTCGGTGGACGACGGCGACAGTGTCCTGGTCGACTGTTCGTCGCGATACGACGTGAAGATCGGCAGGTAGAAGTAGGTCCCGGCGCAGCCCATGGAGGCTCCCACCACCGGGCCCTGCGAATGGAACAACCGGACCACGCCGTGCGCGCTCTGGCTGTTGTTGTTCACGGAGTAGATGTAGAGATGGCCCTGGACCGTCGGCCGCCAGGCGTACGGCAGCGCGGGCACGGAGAAGGTCCCGGCGATCAGCTGGGCCGTCGCGACCTCCTGCCCGGCGTTGAAATCGGAATCGAACCAGCCCCACGGTCCCGCACCGAGCGGCGGCGGCGCGGCGCGGAACTTGGCGCCCGCGCGGTGATACGCGAATACCGATCCCTGCACCGCGCCGTTCGAGGGATCGAAATCGTCCGCGACGCCGATCGTCCCGGATCCGCCGGGCGGTCCCTGCGGACCCCGCAATCCGGCGGGCGCGGTGACCCGCAGGGATTGCTGGGCCCCGGTGCCGACGAACTGCACGCCGGGGGTGGTGAGCTCCGGCTCGTGTACGGTCTCGACGTCGGTGATCGACAGGGCTTCGCCCACCGGGCCCCGCGGTCCGACCGCCGAGGGCGAATGCCGCCACTCCTCACCGGTCCACACATCCATGCCGTTGTCGTCGAGGCGATGCCACCACTTGCCGCGGTCGTCGGGGCCGAGACCCGTGGGGCGAGCCGCGGCGTTCGCGATCTGCCCCACCTTCACGAAGGTCGCGCGCGGCGTACCGCGGCGACCCCGGGGACCGGCGGGTCCGGCAGGCAGGCCGGTGGCGGCCACCTCCTCGGAGATGTCGAAATCCGCGGTGACGACGGCGAGTCCGTCGGAGTCCGATTCGCGTCGAATCGTGGCGCGGGCGGGAAAACTGATGTCCCCCATGAGTTTCACTCCTCCTATGGGGTCAGAAGATGAGCAGGTCGAGATCCGCGCCGACGTCGGTGGCGAGATCCTTGACCGCGCGCGCGACCCGGCCCAGCCGTTGCCACGCCTTGACCATCGAATCCTCTTCATCGGATCCGTCGCCGACGGTGATCTGCCATTTCGCGGCGGTCTCGCGGTCGTCGGTGAAGGACAGCTCGGTCACGTAATCGGTGAAAACCAGTTCGCCCAAGGCGAATCCGATCTGGTCACCGAGCCCGAAATCCTGGCCGAGGATGTAGGGCGCGTTGTCCTCGACGGTCACCTTGTGGCTGGTGTAGCCGCGGGTGAGGTGCAGGCCCTGCCGGGCCGCGACCAGACCGTCGAGATTGAACGCCTTGTCGCTGCCGGTGATGTAGAGCTCCCGGAACGCGTAGGGCCCGGCGCCGATCACCCGATCGGTGTCGCGGTAGGAGGCCCAGGCGAGGAAGACGTCGTTGAGTTGGCCGCGATAGAGCCAGTCGAGACCGATCAGCGACAGCAGTCCCTTGATCGCTATCTCGATTCCGGCGTTCACCCAGCCGGGCGACCGGCCGCCGACGATGATGTCGGTGGCGGTCGGCTTGTGCAGCGCGACCTCCGACGGGCCGATGCCGGAGTACTCGCCCTCGAAGTACCAGACCCAGGGGAAGTTCTTGAACGTCCCGAACCGGCCGGGCTGGCCGTAGACGGCCTCGTACTCGGTGGTCGAGTTGAAGTTCGGGTATCTGACCGGGGTCGTGCCGTCGTCGGCGAATTCCTCGATCCACGACTGGATTCCGTCGAGCAGGGTGCCCGTACTGCCGGTCACGCCGGACTTGTCCACGGTCTCCAACACGACGGTCGGGCGTTCGAGATAGAACCATTCGGGCGCGGGCTGCTCGTCCTCGCCGGGAATGAAGAACCGCGCGGTCAGCATGACCCCGGAATCCTCGAGCATGGGCTCGAACAGCTTGTCCGCCATATCGAATCGCGCGGACGCCGCGCTCCAGCGGCTGGTGTCGGTCTGCGCGTCGACCGGCACGACCGCGATCGGGAACAGCGCGTTGCCGATTCCGCCCCACTCGGGTTTGTCGGCCTCCGACGGCGGCACCCAGCCGGGCGCCTGCAACCGGGCGAGGTTGGCCGTCAGATAGGTGGTCACCAGGGTGCGCACCGGGCCGAAACCGATCATGTGCCGGGGGAATTGGGCCAGGATCGGTGCGAACGGGGAGGCCCAGCAGCAGATGGTCGCGATGTGGTTCCAGCAGTGGATGGCCTCGATGTCGACCGTCTCCACACCGTTCTCGTCGCGCACGATGGACGCCTTGGTGACATAGCCGTCCCAGCGAAAACCCTTGGTGTTCACGGTGATCGGGATCGTCGCGTTCGCTCCGTCGGCGTTGTTGAACAGGTGGTCGTAATGCACCATGTCGCGCGGGCAGATCATCTTCAGCCCGCCCGCGGCGTTGCGGGGATAGGTGAACTCCAGCGACAGATAGCTGTGCTCCTCCCCCACCTCCCGCATGAACTTGTCCCAGAACCGCACCAGCACATCGGGATCACGCAGCTGCTCCTGCTCCGCGCGCTCGATCTCGTCCATGCGCCGCGATTCGGCGTAGGGATCCCACAGCGGCGCGGCCATCAGAACGGCCTCGACGATCGGGGCGTCACCGATACGATGAGGCTGGAATTCGTTGTGCCGCCGTCGATCCGAACCGTGATGTCGGTGGCGCTCCACGGCGGCAACGACGCCAGCCAGCGCCGCCCGGCCAGCTGCCCCCAGACGTTCACCGAGTCCGAGCCACCCTGGGTGTACAGCCGGGCCGTGCGATGCCGCGGGTGGGTATCGATCCGCAACGTCTGCGCCGCGGTCAGGGTCGGCGTCTGCACCATGCGCAGCAACTCACCGTCGGTGGGATCGAGAATCGACCAGCGGCCCGGGCCGTTCATGGTGTAGCGCGGCCAGGCGGGTTGATCGGCGGCGTTGCGGGCGCGGACGGTGCCCTCGTTGCGGCCGGCGGTGTTGGTCCAGACGGAGGTTTCCTCGAAGTGGTGTTCGAGGGGGTCCATGGCGGTGGCGGACATGCGATAGACGGCGAGCGCGTTGCGGGCCGGGTCGACGTCGCCGACGGGTTCAGGCGCGGATTCGAGCTGGGCCTGCTGGAACCGCCATCCCTGGTGACGCGTGAAAATGCCGATGGTGCAGGGCTTGTCGGTGGACCAGCCGCGGAACCACGCGTCGTGGATGGCGTGGAAGTCCCGGACGGGCGAGGACGTCGTGGATCTCGCGCTCGCCGAGATCACCACCAGGAAGTCCCATTCCTTCTTCGAACGCACCGACCGCTGGAACGTGGCACCGTCCTGGCGGGCGCCCTCCGAGACGAGCAGTTGTACGGGTGCGAACATGAAACCGTTCTGCTTCGACAGCCGCACCCCCTCGTATCCGGCGTTCGCGCCGGACAGGTGCCAGACCCGGCCGTTGACATCCCAGACGACGACCTTCGTGTCCTGGATGTCCAGTAGTTGGTGGATCATCTACCGAGACCTCCTCCGCGTTGTTGCGCCAGCGTGCGGCGCCGATGCACCCGTTCCACCGCGATGGCGGCGCTCTTGGGGTCCATGCCGTTGAAGTTGTAGATATCGCCGCGAGCGGTGCGGCCGCCCGGGCCGTCGGCCAGGTTCAGCAGGCCGAATCCGCTCCCGACCTCTTCCTTGACGCCGTTGGCCAGCCACTCGATCGGCCGGGTCAGGAATCCGGCGGCGGTGCCGGCGGCCATCGAGCCGACCATCTGGCCGACGAGGGGGGCGATCGGTCCGGCGGGCCCCAGGAAGGGGGCGACCGCGGTGCCGATGACACCGCCGAGCGCGCTGCCGCCCGCCTGGGCGACGCTGGAGATCGCACTGGTGAGACCGCCGACGAGACCGTGCTGCTGGAAGCCTTGCAGCCCCGCCGACAGCGCCTGCAGACCGAGCTTCTCCTGGTCCGTCGGCTCCCGCATGGGCTTGCCGTCCACCGGATTCCACGGAATACCGGTCGCCTGGCCGAGCATCGCGCCGAGGGTGGTCAGGTAGTCCTTGTCGGTGTCGGCGTTGGTGTAGGCGGCGCCGACCGCGGTGCCGAGGTATTGCCCGAGGAAGGTGCCGACGCCGGGAGCCTGGTCACCGAGGAACGGGGCCAGGGCGTTGCCCAGATCGGTGCCGAGCCGAGCGCCCGCGAGTTGACTCAACGCGGTGAAGTTGCCCTCGTAGGGGTTGTAGCGCTCCTGCATATCCGCGAGCGACTGTCCCTGCGGCAGAGCGAGATTCGGGGCGGCGTCCGGGCTCTTGGCCGGATCGAACGGATGCGTGGGATTCGCCGCACCCAGGTCGCCCAGTCCGAGGCTCTGCGCGGAACGAACGTAGAGCGGTTCACCGGTGTCGGGGTAGGCCACCGGGCCCTGGCCGATGGAATAGCCTCCGCCACCGGAGGTTCCGGCGCTATCGCCGCCCGAATTCGGAACGTAGACCCAGTACCCCCGCGGAGTGCCGTCACCGCCACCCGCGCCGCCCGCTTGCCCGGCGGGTAGGCCGGGCGAGAAGCCGCCCGCGCCCGCGCCCGCCGGACCGCCTTCGCGAAGCATCCGACTCTCGGCGGGGGCGTCGGCGTTCCCGGCCGCGCCGGGCGCGGGTGCGGTCTCGCCGGTGACCGTCATCGAGGCGCGCAGGCTGCCGCCGAACCGGGATCCGATCGCGCTACCCAGTTCCGCCCCCAGCAGGGGTGCGAGGGCTCCCGCGGGTCCCAGGGCCGGAGCCAGCACCGCGCCGAGCGCGGCGCCGACGCGGCCGCCCGCTTCGGTGGCGGCCGTCTCGAGCCCGCGCCCGAACGCGTTCGCCAGGAGGTTCAACTGCCGCAGGCCCAGACTCTGGGCCGAGCCGAGACGTTCGAACGCGCGGCCACCGCTACGCGGCAATCCGTCCGCGTCCATCCGCATCGACGCCGTCAACGGGTCCGGCGCACCGGGCACGCCCGAGTCGAGCACACCGCTGGCGGCGGATTCTCCCGGATTCGCGAACAGCGGCGCGAGGGCGGATCCGAGGGCTGTTCCGGCAGCGCCGCCCAAGCCGATGGCGAAGTCGGCGAAGCCGCCGACAGCGTCCGCGGCCCAGCCCGACAGCCCGAAGTCCTGTGCCCGGAAACCGTCCGGCTGCGGCTTGATCGGCGCGACGAGGCTCTGCGACAACAGATCTCGCCACTGTCGCGCCTGCGATTCGCCGACCAGGCCCCCGGCCGCGAAGCCGGGCAGCATGGCGGACAGGAATCCGGCGGACGGGACCCAGCCCGCGTTCAGCGCCTCCAGCAGTGGTAGCGCCCCGGCGGTCGCCGCCGCGTTGACGACGTACTCGCCGTTCGACAACCTGGCCAGGATCGAATCATCCTGGGGCCCACCGGATCCGATGACGATGCCGCCCGAGGCACGTTGCACGGGCACGCGATCGGCGACACTTCCCTCGGCGAGCGCCGCGGCGGGGTTGGTGAACGTGGCCCGGCTGGTGACCTTCAGGGTGCGGGTGCGCTCCTGCTCGCTCAGACCGGAGACCCAGTCGGACAGTAGTTTCGGGACCACACCCAATACGTGGTGGAACGCCTCGACCAGCACATTGTCTTCGACGGGGTCACCCGAGAGTTCCCCGGTGAGCGACGAATCACCTTCGACCAGAATCCTTTTCGAGTTCGGCAAAGTGATGATCGACGTGCCCACCACCGGGCCGCCCTCCCAGACCGCACCGCTGGGCAGGGTGATCCGCCGCCCCGGCGCGGGCTGGCCGTGCGTCGACATCGCGAGGATGTCCGGCACCGCCATCACCGCCGGCCGCGAGCCCGAGCCTGGCGGAATCCGTGTCTCGGAGCTCATTTGTTTCTCCACTGTTGTTCTCCTCTCGATCGGCGCGGCCGGGATCGAGGACCTACTCGCGCCAGTCGAGGAAGTCGTTCATTCGATCGATGTCCACCGCTGTGCCGATGCGCTCGCGATGGGATCGCACGCCGGGGCGCGGAATGCGATCCGGCATATTGCGGCCGCGGGCGCCGTCCTCGGTCTTCGACCACACCAGCCAGCGCAGCGATTCGGTCATGTCCGCGAGCAACTGCTGGGTGAGCTGCCAGCGGTGCTCCTCCGGATTCGCCGCGCGAGACAAGGCGGAGTCGGCGGGCAGCCATCGGACGATGGCTCGCAGATCCCGCCACGACAGCGACGCCTCACCCAGTTGCGAAAGGCGCAATCCGAGGGTGATCAGGTCGTATTCGATAGCCTCGCCGTGCTCTTCGAGCAGAGCATCGAGGCTCAGAATTCCCCCAGGCCGACCCCCGAGTGGGACCGCCACGCCTCCAGCAGCGCATGGAATTCGGCCGGATCCATCTCGTCGACCGCGGCCAGCGCGTCACCGGGGAGCGTCGCCTCCAGCAGCGTGTACATGGCGTCCACATCGCCCAGGCGCCGGATGCGCCGGATCAGGCCCGGTTTCAGGTACGACAACGACGGCAGCCGCAACTCGATCCCGTTCACGGTGTGAACGAAGTCGTCCTTCACCTGGCTGAGGTGCTCGATCTGGGCGGGAGCCTTGGGTGAATTCATGTGTGCACAGACCCTTTCGTGAAAGTCGTTGATGCGCAGGACTTTTGGTGGAGAAAAGGCCCAGCGGCAGCGGGCGGGCCTGCGCATGGGTGTGAACCACGCTGCCGCTGGGGGCTTTGTCAGGCGCCGGTGAGCACGCCGTCGTCGAGGTAGCGGTAGGCCTTGATACCCGAGTCGTCCTTGAACGCCTCGACGGTGATGTTGAAGCCGGCCAGCTGGTTCGAGACGAACTTGCGCTCGGCGACCTGCGAGATCGAGGCGTTGGGCAGCACGATCCGCAGCTTCTTCTTGTCGTTCATCATGTCGAAGACCCACGCGCGCCGCGGCAGGACCGCGCCGGTCTCGGTGACCTTCAACAGGGTGCCGTTGGTGGCCGAGGCCGGACCGGTGGTCGACACCTGGCTCGGGCCGAAGACCTCGCTCAGGACGTCCTTGTCCCAGGCCGCGTAGAGGGTCAGACCGAAGCGCACGGAGTGCTCGGTCTGGAGGTTGGCGATGATGTCGGCGTTCCAGTCCTTGACCTGTTCGATCTTGCGCTCGCCCTTGGACTCGATGCCGTCCTCGGAGACGTAACCGAGGGCGGTGAACGCGTTGTCGAGCACATCGCTCACCGAGCTGGGCAGGGTGGAGCCGATCGGCGCCACCAGCACACCGCCGGTGACGGAGATCGGGGTGCCCGCGCCGATGTACTTCGTGGAAGGCTTGGCCATGGTGTTGCTCCCTTGGGATTGTTGCGCAGGCCCAGGGGATTACGCGTATTCAGTTGTCGCTCCCGATTCGGGAGTCAGGCGAGGACTTCGCCTCGCACGACCAGATCGGCAGTGATGATCTGCCGCATCGCGGGATTCTCGATATCCGTTTCCACGCCGACGTCCTCGATGCAGTCGCACCAGACGTCGCCGAGGTAACCCGGCGCGGTGCCGGAGAGGACGGCACGCACGAAGACGGCCAGGCCGGCGGCGTCGCCCGCGGTGTCCGAACATTCGAACACCACGCGCGGGCGGTCCAGGATGAGATACGGCCCGCGGCGGCCCTCGCGATCCTCGCGGTCCAGGCGGCGCTTGCGGTCGTCGCGGTAGATCCGCAGCATGCGCGCGGGGGCCGGGTCGGGCACGCGAGTGACCACGGTCGCGGTGTCGGAAGCGGCGGCCAGTTGCGCGGTGAAGAAGTCGACCAGCGTCTTCTCGATGTCGGGGTAGGCGATTCGTTCCGTCATCGGTCTATTGGCCGTCGTCGTGCATGATCCACACATTCACGCTGTTGTCCGCCGGCGCCTCCGTGTAGGTCCACAGCGTCGTGGGCTCCTTCAGCGGAATCGTGAGCGTCTCACCGGGCCTGAGCCGCCAGCCACCCGGACCGGCGAGCGGGATCACATGGATCCACACGGTGCGCGCCGGGTCGACGTTCTGCATCACGACGGCCGGAGGATTGACCACGTGTGAACATTGGACATTGGACAGTGCGGTCATGGTTTCCAGAATCAGTGCCATGACAATTCCTTTCGAGAGAGGGAATGAGTTCGAGGATTCGCGGGCCTACCGCGCGCGGGCCCGGGCGATGCGCTCCCGCAGTTGATCGACCACCCCGGCGTATGCCTCGGTCCGGGTGGCCGCCTCGCAGGACAAGCCCCGCGGATGCACCGCGATCCAGCGCCCGTCGTCGGTCTGGCCGACCTCGATGTGGTCGAGGTCGTAGAAGGACTCGGGGTCCGGGGACGGCCAGTGACCGTTCTCGTCCTTGGCCACGTGCAGACCGGTGTCGAACGCACCCGGCGGCCCGCCGGGTGTCGGCACCCAGCGGATCTCCTCCAGTTCCGGGTGGATGCGCACGCCCCGCCGGTGCAGGTACTCCGCGACGCGGGTGGCCTGTTTGAGGCCGGTGACGGTGGGTTCGGCGGTTCTCGGGGAGTTGCGGGCCTGCCATTCGGGCAGGTGGATCACCGAGAGTTCCTCGGCGAGCGCCTTCACCTCCGGGTCGAGGGCTTCGAGTTCCGTTGCGGCGCCGAGCTTTCCGGTGAGCGCCTGTTGCACGAAGGCCAGATACTGCGGGGTGACGAGTTGGCCGCCTTCGGTTTTCACGTAATCGGGGGCGGCGCGTTCGTCGCCGAAGCTGACCGAGCCGATGATTTCCTTGTCGGACATGTGCGAATTGGTCTCCGTGGTCCGGTCACGCGGCGGGCGGGGTCACGACGGTGTCGGTGCAGCGCAGGTACGTCCAGCCGGCCGGGGTGTAGACGACGCCCAGGTCGGTGCCGTCACCGCCCACGTTGTCGGGGCCGACGGCGGTCACCGACACGTGATGGATCTCGGTCAACGCGGAGGTGTCGTAGCGGGCGTAGAACTCGACCTTGCCCTCGTCCCCGATCTGGCGAACGGCGTCGATGCCGCGGAAGCCGGGAAGGTAGAACTCGGTTGCGTCGATCTGCCCGACCACCGCGGCGGTCTTCACGCCCGTCGACGACGCCGCCGGCGACACGGTGTGGTACGCGTACAGCCACGTGCCGTCGGGGAAATAGATCTTGCCGAGGTCGTAGTTCGTGTCGCTGCCATTGGGCGGCGGGATCCGCGAGGTCTTCACGGTCACCAGCCCGACCTCGTTCAGCTTCCGGTCGTCGTAGCGCACGTAGAGTTCGATCTTGCCGCGGTCGTCGACCTGCCGGAGCGGGTCGATCCGCAGGAATCCGGGAATCAGGAACTGCCCGGCGCCGGGGAGCGTGAGCACAACGGATTGTTCGGTCATGATCGGTGTCTTCCTTCGGTGCCGCGATCCTTCTCGACCTCGGCCATGAGTTCGCCGGACATGTGCAGTTCGGGGATCCGCCCCTGTTGGGCGGCCTCTATCACGCCGCGCAGGACGCCGAGGGCCTCGCGGAAAAGGCCGGTGACGCGGTCCAATTCGCGGATGGAGGCTTCCTGGGCGGCTTCGACGGCGTCCAGTCGCTGGGTCACACTCCGCAGCTCGCGGGAGACGCGGGCCAAGGTCGCGAGGGCGATGTCGTTGACGTCCTTGGCGGCGGTGACCTCGTGGCGCAGTTTTTCCATCGGGACGCGTTTGCGGTCGCGCAACCAGGAGAAGAAGGCGGTCGCGCCGGAGCCGCCGACGAAGGTGGCGGCGCCCAGCGCCGCGGTTTCGGCCAAGGGCATCAGGCGCCCTCGCGTGCGTGATCGAGCGTGGTGAGCAGGTCGGCGCCGGCGTCGACCGCCGATTCGAGCAGGGGCTCGTTGCGGACGATCCACACGTTGACGCTGCGCAGGATCTCGAGCGCGGTCAGCGCGGCGGCGCCGAATCCGGCGAACTCCGCCGGGGCGTATTGGAACAGCAGCGCGGCGGCGGCGATCACGTTGATCAGGCCGCCGATCACCGAGACGACCGTCTTGGCGTTGCGCGCCACCATCTGTCCGGCGCTCATGCGGCCGAATCCGAACGGCCCGAACGCAGTTCGCCCGACAGCTTCGCCAGCGCGTCGACCAGGGTCAGATGCTGCCCCTCGGCATTGCGGCCGAGTTGCGGCCAGCCCTGCCCGTTCGGGCCGAGCAACTGGTCCCAGACCTCGACGACCTTCTGATAGAGGTCGGCCTGCTGCGCTTCGGTCAGCGCCATGAGAACTCCTTCGGTGGGTGTGGACAGCCCCAGCAGGCGACGCAGTTCGTCGACGCTGCCGCGGAAGGCGTCGGCGTCGACGTAATGGCCCGCCACCAGGGCGCGATCGGTGAACTGGAGAATGTCGACGGGCTTGCCGCCGAAGCCGTCCCAGAAGCGGGAGTCGTCGCCGGGGTACAGCTCACTCGCGTAGCCGGTCCCGGAGACGTAGCTGGACTGGATGAGGCCGGGCACATCGGACAGGTCCGGGTAGCCGATCCGCTGCCAGTACCAGCGCGGGATATAGGACAGATCGAGGCGGCGACCCCGCGCGTTCAACGCCTCGACGAATCCCCAGAAGGTCGACATGTCACCGGAATCCGCCTCGAAGTCGACCATCGCGGGGGCGTCGCCGAGATGCTCGAGAAAGAGTTCGGCCTGGGCGTCCACATCGCAGTCACCGCGCAGATAGTGATAACCCGCGAGCAGCAATCCGTTGGCGCGCACGGCGTCCCGGTAGCGGGGCCAGGTGCGGTCGACGAAGTAGTCACCCTCGGTGACTTTCGCGAAGACGAACGAGAAACCTTCGGCGGCGACCCGGGCCATGTCGATGTCGGGACCGTTGTTGTTGCTGATGTCCACGCCGAACACCACCATGTTGACTCCAAAGACGTTGAGATGCAGAGTGTTTGCCGGGGTCGGCCGTCAGCCGTGGGCGTTCAGGACGGCCGCCAGGCGAGCGCAGTAACCGTTCGTCACGTAGGCCGTGGTGTGCGCTCCCCCGACCAGGTAGCCCTCCATCAGCGCGGCGGCCCGGGACCACCGGTCCCAGGCGCGGACGGGGTCTCGCCACCACTCGATTCGGTCGGGCCGCCACCGGTTGCGGCGCATGCGCTCGGCGAGATCGGTGGACCAACCGCCGAGTTCGGCGAAGCTGAACGCCGACACCACCTCGGCCAGATCCCGCAGCGGCGAGTCCGCCGGACAGGAGGTGATCCCGTCCGCCGGACTCGCCACCTCCCAGGTGAAGATGTCATCCGGCCATTCGTCGTGCTGACCGTTGATCCCGAATCCGATCGGGTTCGGCTCGATCGAATCGCCCTGCCGCCGCAGCGGATTGGCGACGGTCGCCGCCCAGACGAGTTCGCAGTCGCCGTACGCGCCGCGCGCCTTGGCCTCGAGGAAGCGGGTCACCACCTGCGCGCCGAGGCTGTAGCCGAGGAGGCCGACCTTCGTCGGCGTCCGCCGGATCTCCTCGGCCACCGCGCGGACTCCGGCGGTGATGGATTGTTGCTCCGAACAACCCGCGAGGGACAGCCCCGGATTGACCGGGCCGACACTGGCGGGATAGTCGATGTCGGCGCCGATCGTGTAGGTGCTCGGATCGAGCCGGTCGGTGACCGCGCACAACAGATTGCCGCGGGAGGCGAGTGTTTCGCCGGTACCGCGGCAGGTCAGAACGGTGATCATCGGCGCGCCGCTCCTCGTGATCGTTCGGGATGGTCGGAATTCGGATCGGGCGGCCACGCTGTGCGGGTCACAGGCCGAGGAGCCGGAAGAGCACGGGGAGGACGACCGGGGCGATCCGGTAGGCCAGTTCGACGAGGTCGAGGGCGAGGGCGAGCATGGTTCACCTCCTTTCGCGGGTGGGTGGGCGGCCCCACCCGCCGCGAACGGGGGTGCGGGTGGGGCCGCCGGGGCGCCCCGGCTTCCGATTGCCTGCGACCGCTTTTCGAAGGGGTGCCGAGGATGCGGGAGGCGTGACCGGGCGGGGCGGGCTGAGGAAAGCTCGGCGCCCTGCCCCCGGCCGTCTCGGGCCGGGGGCAGGGCAATTGCGCCTCCGCCGCTCTACACCGTCTGCGACCGCTGACGCGGGAGACGGGACACGGGGAGGCGGGTTTGCGGCGACGCTCTGCCCGGCCCGATACACAAGGGGGTCAAGGGTTTTCGTCGGGGGCGTGCCGCAGCTGCGGGGGTTTGGGGAATTGCTGCGCGGAAGGTGTTGTGCGGGAGAGGATCCGGGAGATTCGGGATCGGGGCACAACTGTGGCGCTGCACATAGCTTCACGTAAGTCGCGGGGTTTGTCAAACCCCAATCGTGGACTTGGGTGAAAGTTGCTGGTGGAGCGGGTTTTTCGCAACATGCCTGGAGACGAGAAAGGCCGTCGAGTTCGGGGACTCGACGGCCTGGGTGTGGACGGGAGGGGGGTAGCGGCTTCAGCCCGCGCGGCGCACTTCTATTCCGATCGTGGGGCGCGCGGGGGTGGAATCGGTTGTGGCGGTGCGTCGTCGGCGCATGGGATGGATCAGGTGGGCGTCGAGGACTTCGCCGACGGTGTACTGTTCCGGCCAGTCCGGCGCCCAGGGGCCGGGGATGGGGGCGATGCGGCCCGCGTCGCGCAGGGTTTGGATGCGCCGCACGGTGAGGGAGCGGTAGGGGTCGCCCAATTCCCTTGCGAGGGTGGCGATGCCGGAGGCGTTGAGGCGGCTGCGGCGGGCGATGGCGAGGCGGTCGTCATCGATCTCGACGACGGTCGCGGGCGGGCAGACGATGCGGTTCGCGGCTTCGACGGCCGCGCGGATCTGGGCGGGTGCGTCCTCGGCGCCGGGTGTCATGGCCAGGGCGATCAGGTGGCGGTCGAGCCAGCGGGCGAGGCCGGGGGTGGCGGTCGGACCGTCGTAGTCCAGGCCGCGATGTTCGCAGGTCAGCCGGACCCAGGAGACCAGGACGGCGTGCAGGCGGTCGGACGCCTCGACGGCCGCGGGGTGGTACGGAAGTTGCTGGGCGCCCGAATGTCGTTGCCGCTCACGGCGTCCCAGCCGCGCCTGGCGGGTGACCGAATCGAGGAGGTCCACGACGAGATCCGGGATCTCGCGGAGCAGTTCGCCCAGGTCGCGGACCGCGGCGCGGTCGAGGTACAGATCGCTCGTCGCGGCGGCGGGCGATCGGACAGCACAAGCTTCCCCACTTCGCTGTCCCACATCTCCGGCTCGCGGGCGGGTCATGCGGCCGCACCCCGACGGCAGCACGCCCGCGGCACCCGATCACCGGAGCACGACAGCAGGTCGAACACCCCGCAATTCAGCGCCACGGCGATGCGTCCGAGGTCGGTGAGCCGTAACGATCCGGGTTCGGCCAGCCGTTCCGCCAGCTCGGCCGCGGGGAGTTCGGTGCGGCGGGCCAGCTCGGCGAGAGTCACCCCGGTTACCTCCATCACAGCTCCGACTCGTAAGCCGATGCAGCTATGGTCTAGTTCCATATGGACTACTTTAAGGTCCATATGGACCTCTGCCAAGTCCGTACGGAACGGTAACATCGATGCAGCTTCGACGCGGCGCGTTTGCGCCAACACGCCGACCATGTTTGCCAGAACGCCGTTCGGACTTCACAATGGTCCGTATGGAATTGCGGGACCTGGATGGCGAGATCAATCGCGCGGTGGGCAGCGAGCTCCGTGCCGCGCGCGCCCGGCAGGGCCTCACCCGGCCGCAGCTGGCGGCCGCGTCGGGCTTGGCGGTGAGTACTATTCAGCGCTTCGAGAACGGCGAGCGATCGCCGGACATGCTGCAGTTACATGCGTTGTGCGACGCGCTCGGCATCTCCCCGCAGGAGATCGTCGCCAAAACGGTCGAAATCGTCGAACGACACCGGAAATAACTCCCGCGGATCCCGCCCCAGTTCCCACGCCGCACGGATCAGATCGCTGACCGTCGCGGTGCCTTGCTGTATGCGGCGCACGATCTCGGCACCCAATCCCGCACCGACGATCGTCAAAGCCTCACCGTCCAAGAGCTCCGTGAACCACGTTGCCCATCTACTCGCCTCCATGCGGCGTATCCCCTTCTCGACCCACCACGGATCCCAAGACCCCGATCCCACCGGACCGGATTTTTCGAATGCCGGAGGGCTGCCCCGGCCGGAACCACGCAAAGAACGCCCCACCCCGCGAACGACAGCTCTCGTTCGCCTGCCCCGACCCATCAGGGGTGACGGTCCACCTCGACCTATCTCATACCTTTCACCGTCCGTTATGCCCAGCCGCACAATGAATTTCGGACATACCCGACCGCCGGAGTATACACAGAAACATCGGGTTTTCATCAGATACGCACGTGGACAAGGCATCTGATCCAGGGGGTCGATTCCGGGATTCCGGGTCCGCCTCGTCGACTGCCAAAGGAGGCGGAACCGGAATCGGGGCGCGAGGGTTATACCTCGCCGC
This sequence comes from Nocardia sp. NPDC003482, assembly GCF_053588115.1. NCBI lineage: Bacteria > Bacillati > Actinomycetota > Actinomycetes > Mycobacteriales > Nocardiaceae > Nocardia > Nocardia sp. NPDC003482. Next base: position 136,206 of record NZ_JBSFPI010000007.1, on the reverse strand, counting down.
CGCCCACCGCCAGGGCCGTGGTGATCACGACCGAAAGGGGTGGGAGTTCGAGATCGGGCGCGGGCGGGACGATCCAGGTGCAGCCCTCGCGCGTCCAGCGGCCGAGGCCGGTGGGGAGCATGACCGCGCTGCCGATGCCCGGAATGCCGATATCGAGACGATTGAGAACGTCGAGAACCTGTGTGCCGGGCCGAGAGTCGGGGACGACCAGGAAACTCCAGCGAATCTGGCGCGCCAGGACGGGGCCGATCATTTCCTGGTCGGTGAGGGCGTCGCGGACTCGTTCGGCGCGCATCGTCGGCAGGTGCACCACACCGGTGCGGCCGGTGATCGGCAGCATGACGAAACCGCCGCGTTCGGTGACCGGCAGCCCGAATTCGTCCCGGTAGTGCGCTACCCAATCCGCTGTGGTCCTGGGCTTTTCCACGTTCACGACGCGCTCCTCGATCCTCCCCACCAGCTTCGCTTCGGATGCTTCCGACCGGAACGCCCGCTCGCCCTCCTTGCGCTGCCCTTGCGCTGCCTTTGGCGCTCACCTGCGAACTCGCTGATACCAGCTCGGTTTCGGCTGTGGTCATGATCACCATCCGCTCGTACTCTGGACTGTGAGTTCGTCGCGGAAGGGATGACATCGTGGTCCGGCAGTGGTCAGGCAGAGAAGCCCGCGCCCTCCGCGATGCGAAGCGGATGAGTATCCGAGAGTTCGCGGCGCATTTGGGTGTTCACGAACGACTGGTCTCCAAATGGGAGGCGGGCGGCTCGCGGGTGCATCCGCGTCCGGTCAATCAGGCCGCCCTCGACACCTCCCTCGCCAGGTCCGACGATGTGGTGCGGGCACGGTTCGCGGCGTTGATCGATCAGCCCCTTATCGATCGGCCCGCACCGGAATTCGAGGCGCGCGGTGAGGGTTCCGCGCCCACCAGGTATTCGAGCGACGCGGAACTGTTGGCACTCGTCGATTCCGGTGCGATGAGAGGCGATGCGTTAGCAGCGATTTCGGAGAGGGATCTGATCATGGCGGCTGCCCACGAAGCGAGCGAGCACGCCGGACGGGCCGAGGCCACCAACGTCGGCGCTTCCACGCTGGAGCAACTCGACGCCGACGTCACGCGCATCGCCAACGACTACGTCCACGTCCCGCCGGTTCCGATGATGGTGGAGATGCTGCGCGTGCGCCGCCGGGTGTACCGGCTGCTCGAGGGTCATCAACGGCCCGCGGACACCGGGCATCTGTACATGCTGGCCGGGACGCTGTCCGGCCTGTTGGCCAACGCCAGCACCGATCTCGGCTACCACGACGCCGCGGGTGAGCAGGCCCGCGCGGCGTGGGCGTACGCGGAACTGTGCGCGCACAACGGTTTACGCGCGTGGACCCGCGGCATGCAGGCGCTGATCGAATACAAGTCCGAACGCCCGCGCCGCGGCATCATGCTCGCCCAGAGCGGGCAGCAGTACGCCGAATCGGCGACGGCCCGGGTGCGGCTGCACAACATCGAGGCCCGCATCTGGTCCAAACTGGGCAGCGTCGCCGACACCGAGCGCTGCATCCGCGCCGCCGACGCCGCGCGCGGCAGCGGCGAGACCGATTCGCTGCACGACGAGGTGGGCGGGGTGTTCGGCTTCAACGAACCCAAGAGCCACTACTACGCCGGGGCCACCTACATCCATCTCGACCGCGCCGAGCCCGCGCTCGCCGCGACCCAGCGCGCGATCGAGCTGTACGCGGCCGGTCCGGAGGAGCAACGCTCCTACGGCGCCGAATCGCTGGCCCGCATCGACAACGCGGCCGCGCATCTGCTCAACGGCAGCCTCGACGGCGCGGCCGAGGCGCTGGCCCCGGTGCTCGAACTCGCCGAGGAGAAGCGCATCGCGCAGTTGGAGGAGCGGCTGAGCGGATTGCGCCGCCGCATCGCGGCACCCCAGTTCCGCGATGCCGCCGAGGCCCGCAACCTGGACGAACGCATCGAGGAGTTCTGCGGTTCGACCTCCGCGGTGCGGATGATTCCGGTCCATTTGTCGGCCTAGGGCACTCCGCGCGGGCGCGGCGCGCAGTGGCACCATGGGACGGGTGAGTCCTACCAGCCAGTCACCTCATCTGCCGCCGCGCGTGCTGGAGCAGTCGACCAAGCTCCAGAACGTCGTCTACGAGATCCGGGGACCGGTACACGCGCACGCGGCGCGGCTCGAGGGCGAGGGCCACCGCATCCTCAAGCTGAACATCGGCAATCCGGCGCCCTTCGGTTTCGAGGCGCCCGACGTGATCATGCGCGACATCATCGCCGCGCTGCCCTACGCGCAGGGCTACTCCGAGTCCAAGGGCATCCTGCCCGCCCGCCGCGCGATCGTGACCCGCTACGAGCTGGTGCCGGGCTTCCCGGAGTTCGACGTCGACGACGTCTACCTGGGCAACGGCGTCTCCGAGCTGATCACCATCACCATGCAGGCACTGCTGGACAACGGCGACGAGGTCCTCATCCCCGCGCCCGACTATCCGCTCTGGACGGCCATGACCAGCCTCGCCGGGGGCACGCCCGTGCACTACCTGTGCGACGAGTCCAACGGCTGGCAGCCCGATATCGCCGATATCGAAGCGAAGATCACCGATCGCACCAAGGCGCTGCTGGTCATCAATCCGAACAACCCGACCGGCGCGGTGTACTCGACCGAGGTGCTGCAACAGCTGGTGGACCTGGCCCGCAAGCATCGGCTGCTGCTGCTGGCCGACGAGATCTACGACAAGATCCTCTACGACGACGCCAAGCACATCTCGCTGGCCACGCTCGCGCCGGATCTGCTGTGCCTGACCTTCAACGGGCTGTCCAAGGCGTACCGGGTCGCCGGATACCGCTCGGGCTGGCTGGTCATCACGGGTCCGAAGGAGCACGCGGCGGGATTCCTCGAGGGCATCGATCTGCTGGCCTCGTCGCGGTTGTGCCCGAATGTGCCCGCGCAGCACGCGATTCAGGTCGCGCTCGGCGGTCATCAGAGCATCGACGACCTGGTGCTGCCGGGCGGGCGGCTGCTCGAACAGCGCGATGTGGCGTGGGAGAAGCTCAATATGATCCCCGGCGTCTCCTGCGTGAAGCCGCGCGGCGCGCTGTACGCCTTCCCCCGGCTGGATCCCGAGGTCTACGAGATCCACGACGATTCGAAGCTGATCCTGGATCTGCTGTTGCAGGAGAAGATCCTGATGGTCCAGGGCACCGGCTTCAACTGGCCGCATCACGATCACCTCCGCATCGTCACGCTGCCGTGGGCGCGCGATCTCGCGGTGGCGATCGAGCGGTTCGGCAACTTCCTGGCCAGCTACCGGCAGTGACGGTCGCCGCGGGGTTCACTCCCAGGCGAAACCAACCGTGAGTCTGAAAAATCGAGGTTTTTGAAGACTTAGCTGGCGCTAAGAACGGCGATTTGTGTACAGTAGTCCTCGGCACCGAAAGTGCCCGGCCGAGCCGCCTACCCCCCCTGGGCCGCTCGGCCCTGGATTCGACCGCCTACCCCCCTGGGCGTCGAGTCCCTGGGCGGCGGAGACATCCCCCTGCTCTCCGCCGCCCCTCCCCCCTCTTCAGCTGCGTATTCGCCGCGATCCCGGCATCGGCGTACATGCGTCGCCACGGTGAAGCCGAAAATCGAATCCTTTAAGCTCGCTCCGGTCAGGCACGCAACGGACAGGTAGGGACCGGTGAGCGACCACCATCACCACCACGATCACTCGGGGCCGATCGCGATCGGTACCTCCGCCGCCCGGGTGGTGGTCGGGCTACTCGTCGGCATCGGTGTCCTCGTCGTCGGTGGGGTGATCTGGCTGTGGCCCAGCCACCAGCACGTGGACATCCCGCTGCCGATGCAGACCGCGGGCGGCGGCGCGATGCGGACCGAATCGGGTCTGGTGGTCATGCAGGACATCGGGCCGTGCGGCAGTCAGTCCAACGGCCGGGTGTTCGACGACACCCCGACCCCGCCCGCCACCAGCGCCTACACCTGTCAGCGCAGCCTGGTGTCGATCGACTCCGGCCCGCATCAGGGCAAGCACACCCTGCTCGAAATCGCCCCGGGCCCAGGGCAACCCGATCTGCACGCGGGCGACAAGATCCGGCTGGTCCGGCAGAACGATCCCAGCGGCACCCCCGTCTACGCCTTCGACGACTATTCGCGCGCCCTGCCGCTGGCGGTGATCGCGCTGGTGTTCGCGGCGGTGATCGTCGCGGTGGCGCGCTGGCGCGGATTGCGCGCGGTGCTCGGGCTGGTGTTCGCGTTCGGGGTGCTGGTGGTGTTCCTGCTGCCCGCGCTGCTGGACGGACAGCCCGCGCTGCCGGTGGCGCTGGTGTCGGGGGCGCTGATCCTCTACGCGGTGCTGTATCTGGCGCACGGGGTGAATCTGCGGACCAGTTCGGCGCTGCTGGGCACATTGAGCGCGATGGTGCTCGCGGCGGTGCTGTCCTGGCTGACCTTGAAGATGACCCACGTGACGGGGTTGTCCCAGGAGGACAACACCAATGTGGCCACCTACCTCCAACACGTCAGCATCACCGGACTGCTGTTGGCGGGCTTCATCATCGGCTCGCTCGGCGTGCTCAACGATGTCACCATCACCCAGGCGTCGGCGGCCTTCGAACTCGCCGCACTCGACGAACAGGCCACGCGCCGTGAGGTTTTCGCCGCCGCCATGCGGGTCGGGCGCGACCACATCGCCAGCACGGTGTACACGCTGGTGCTCGCCTACGCGGGCGGGGCGCTGCCGTTGCTGTTGCTGTTCTCCGTGGCGGGACGGTCGATCGGCGACGTGCTGACCGGGGACGCGGTCGCGATCGAGATCACGCGGTCGGCGGTGGGCGGTATCTGCCTCGCGTTGTCGGTGCCGTTGACGACGGCGATCGCGGTTCTGCTGGCGCGGCCGTTCACCCTGCGGTCGGAGCCCGCGGCTCCGGTGCGTTCCGGGGGGCCGAGGCGTTCGCCCGGGTCGGGGGGCGCGACTCGAAGGTCCGAGCGTGCCGGGGTACGAGTTCCGATGGGCGGCAAGGACTCCGGACCGCCGAGCGGTGAGGCGCGCGGGCGGGGACATGCGGGCGAGGAAGCGCGGCCCCCGGCCGGGCGCAGCGGGGACGCGCGAGGCCGCCGCGGCACGCCCGGGCCGACGCGCGGCGAATTCCGAGTGCGCGACAACGGATCCGGGCCGCCCAGCGTGGAATTCCGGGTGCCCGGTAACGCGTCCGATCAGCCGGGACCCGAGCACCGAGGTCGGGTGGGCGGGCCGAACCGGCAGGGCGGCAACGATTTCGGTCAGTGGGGCCGCGAATCCTCCGCCCTCGGAAGCGATTTCGAATATCCCAACGAAACGGACTACCACACGGGCACTTTCGACGGCTTCGCCGACCACGGGCACGAGGAGCAGCCGGACCCTCGGCAGTCCTGGCCCACGCGACGTCCCGAGCCGCGGCGGCACCGCTACCGCGACGACTGACCGACTACCGCCCCGGTCCCGGCAGCTGGATCGGCGGCAGCAGCGGCGGAATCGTCGGCACCACGATGGGCGGCAGGCCCGGCACGACGATGGTGTTCTGATTGGGCGGCGGCGGGGCCGCGGTCTGGGTGGTCGTCTGCTGCTGCCACTCCGGCGGCGGGGCGGCCAGCGACTCGTTGGTGGTGTCGGGTCCCGGCGGGACCGAGGTGGGGGCGGCCGAGGTCGTCGGGGCCTTGGTCGCGCTGGATTCGCCCTCGGACTTGCTGCTCTGCGAATTGCCTTGCAGCACTTGGGGAGCCCAGCCCAGACCCAGGCCGACGGCGGCCACGACGACGAGCGCGCCGACGGCCACACCCGCCACGCTCAGCTCCCGGCGACGGCCGCGCGGACGCTCGATGTCGAGCTCGTCGACGGGATCGCGGCGCGGACGCGGCGCGGGCTCCTCGACCAGCCACGCCGGCTGGAGCTGCTCGGTCTCCTCGATCACCAGCGGCGGAGGCTGCGGCGCGCCGATCGGCCGGGCCGGGCGGGCCAGCAGCGCGGCGCCGCGCGCCACCACCGCCTCCGGACGGTCGGGCACCACGACGGGCATGCCGAGCCAGCGTCCGAGTACCTTGGGCACCAAGGGGATTCGCGCGCAACCACCCAGGGCGACGACCGCCTGCACGGCCTGCTCGGACCGCATGATCACATCGCGGGTCATGCGCGCCGACGACTCCACGGCGAGGGTGATCAGCGCCTCGAAGTTCTCCTGCGAGATCAGCACCAGCCCGTGCTCGCTCGGCAGCGCGACCGCGGTGTTGATCGACAGCTGCTCCTTGGCCTGGCGGCACAGCGAATCCAGCACGGCCAGCCCCGCCGGATCGGCCGGGTGGGCGATGCGGCCGGAGGCGATCTGCTGCTCGCGGATGAGCGAATCCAGGTAGTCGCCGCTGATGTCGCTGGTGCGCTCGCTGTGCACGACGCGGCGGCTCGCGACGTCGACCACGGTGACCGACAGGCCGGAGCTGCCCAGGTCGTACAGCGCGATCGTGCGGTAGCCGTGCGTCTCGCCGGAGGACTGGAGGAATTGCAGGGCGGCGACGGCCTCGGGCACGAGTTCGTAATTGGTCAGTTGCCGCCGGGCGAGGGCCGCGCGCAGGGCGCGGGCGTGCTGCTCGTTGCGGAAACCGATGGCGGTGGCCGAGATGTCGAGGGTGAGCGCGGCGGCGAGACCGTCGGCGGCGACCTCGGCCATCGGGTGGTCGTCGACGGACAGGGCGTGCAGGTCGAACAGGTCGGGCGCGAACCGCTCGGCGGAGTTTCCGGAGCGTGACCGCGCGATGCGGATCGCGCCCGCTCCCACGGAAACTCCCAGTACCGAACTCATCTGCTGCCCATCTCGTTCGCATTCCACGACGCGCGGCGGGCGCCGCCTGCGGATGGCCAGCGTCGCCACACAGTGGGAGCCACTGTACCCGTCCGGAATACCCTACGACGTGCCGAGCCCGGCGTACACCCATCCGGCCGACCGCCAGCTGGCGCGATCGAGACAGTTCCGGCCGTCGATGATGGACCGCGAGCGGACGACCGGGTCCAGGTCGGCGGGCGTGAGCGCGGTGAACTCGCGCCATTCGGTCAGCACCAGAACGACATCCGCGCGTTCGCACGCCTCCGCGACGGAGGTGGCGTAGTTCAGCGTGGGGAAGACCTTACGCGAATTCTCCAGCGCCTTCGGGTCGTACACGGTGACGACCGCGCCGTGCAGCTGGATCATTCCGGCGACATTGAGCGCGGGCGAGTCACGCACATCGTCGGATTCGGGTTTGAACGCCGCGCCGAGCACGGCCACGTTCGCGCCCAGCAGCGAACCGCCGCACGCCTGCGCGGCCATGTCGACGACCTTGGTGCGGCGGCGCATGTTGATGTTGTCGACCTCGCGCAGGAACGCCACCGCGTGGTCGGCGCCCAGCTCACCCGCGCGGGCCATGAACGCGCGAATGTCCTTGGGCAGACAGCCGCCCCCGAAGCCGAGCCCGGCGTTGAGGAACCGGCGGCCGATGCGGGCGTCGTAACCCAGCGCGTCGGCGAGCACGGTGACGTCCGCCCCGGTGGCCTCGCAGACCTCGGAGACCGCGTTGATGAACGAGATCTTGGTCGCCAGAAAGGCATTGGCGGAGACCTTCACCAATTCGGCCGTCGCCAAATCGGTTACGAGGTAGGGCACCTCGGCGGCGATCAGATCCGCGTAGATCTCCCGCACCAGCTCCTCGACCCAGGCCGAGTTCGGCCGGTCCCGATCGATCCCCAGCACCAGCCGATCCGGCCGCAGCGTGTCCCGTACCGCGAACCCCTCCCGCAGGAACTCCGGATTCCACGCCACCTCCACCTCGGTCGAGGCGCCCGCCCGCGCCCGCGCCCCCAGCGCCGCCGCGGTCCCGACCGGCACGGTCGACTTCCCCACGATCACGCTGGGCCGCTCCAACATCGGCGCGAGCGTGTCCACCACCGCGTGCACATACCTCAGATCCGCCGCGTACTCCCCCTTCTTCTGCGGCGTCCCCACCCCCAGGAAATGCACATCCGCATGCCCCGCCGCCTCCTCGTAGGACGTGCTGAACCGCAACCGCTTCCGCTCCAGATTGCGCCGCAACACCTCCTCGAGCCCCGGCTCGTAGAACGGCACCACCCCATCGGAGAGCTTCGCGACCTTCCCCGGATCGACATCCACCCCCACCACGTCATGCCCGAGCTCGGCCATGCACGCGGCATGGGTCGCTCCCAGATACCCAGTCCCGAATACGGTGACACGCATGATCGATTGGTAAGGGGTGGGGGTGGCGGGGTGGGGTCGGTGGGGGAAGGCTGGGGGTAATTGTGGGTGTACAGGGGGAAACTGGGTGGTCAGGGGGGTGGGGGATGATCAGGGGAGGGCTTCGGCCCGGTCGTCCAGGAACTCGCGGCGGATCAGTTCCCCGAGGCGGTAGAAGGTGTGGTCGATATTGTCCCGCGGGAAGGTCAGCAGGCAGCGCGGGGGCGTGTGCGGTACGAACGCGCAGGACTCCTCGGCCAGCACGATCACCCGATCGAAGCCGTAACGCCCCTGGAACAGGCCGACCTCGTGCACGACGTTCTGCCGCCCCTGTTTCCGGCCGTCGCAGGTGTCGTCCTCGGCGGTGAGCACGCAGATCGCGAAGCTGCACCGTTCGAGATACTCGGTCAGCGCCTCGGTCACCTGCAACCCGCCCCACGGGTCGCTCTCGAAGGCGAAAACCGGTAGCCGGAAATACCTTTGGACGAAATCCTCGACGACCCGCCATTGCGCGCTGTGCCCGTGACTGATGAACACCCCGTCGGCTTCGATCCCGCTGTTGCGCCGATTGGCCAGCAGACGCAGGAAATGTTTTGTGACCGAGGCGAATTGGCTGTGTCCCGTGCTGCCGACATAACCCAGTTTGTGCCGTACCAGAGCCATTCCGAGCAGCGATCCCAGCTCCACCTGCAAACGATCGGAGGTGAGCACGGTCAGCAGGCCCGCCGCGAACACGTCTCCGGCGCCCGTCGAATCCTGGATCTCGTCTTCCGGCAGCGGAGCCTGTCCGTAGAAATCCCCGAAAACCTTCTGCCCGTCCCGCCGAAAGGACCAGATCCCGGTCGGTCGTTTGAGCACGACGACGGCGTGCGAACTGTCGAACGACGCGAGGATTCGGCTCGCCACATCATCGTTCGATTCCCCCCGGCGATACCGGCCGATCTCCTGGAATTCCCGATGGTTGAGCAGAAGATAATCGCTGAGGCGCATTATCGCCAACACCTCGGGAGCACGCTGTACCGCCCAGACATGTCCGGGGTCGAACGAGATGAGTGTGCCGGTCCCGGCCGCTTTCACCGCCCGTAGCACCCGGACCAGTTCACCCGCCGTGACATCGTCCAGAAATGACGTCACATGAATCAATCGAGCGCTACCCAGATAGGCGACGACCTCCTCGAACCGACGATCCAGAAAGGTCGCCATATCTTGGTTGGCCCCGGCGTGCGTGAGCAGCGTGCGGTCGCCGGCTTCGGTGAGCGCGAAGCAGATCCCGCACGCCTTGGACTCCTCCACCGCGACGAGAGAACGATCCACCCCCAACGCGTCCAACTCGTCCACGATGGACACCCCTATGACGGGGGAATGCCCCGCGACGCCGACATAGCCCAGGCGCAGCCCGGACCGAGTGGCGGCCATGGCTCGTATCGCGTTGAAGGCCGAGCCGCCGAGCGTGGCCTTCGGCGTCGCGGAACTGGCGGCCTCGATGGCTCCGTAGATCGTGTTCGCGTCCACGTTCAGCTCGGTGCCGAGTTCCAGCCGCTGCCCTTCCTCGGCGACCAGTTCCCGAATGCGATCGGTGAGTGTGCGTCCGCGCGAATCGGGCACGCGAGCGGATTTGATCGTGATGTAGTCGAGGTTCAGCGCGCCGATACCGACGACGTCCAAGGCGTAAACCATGTCCCCTGCTCCTGCTTCTCGCCGACCGTACCCTCAGACCCGAACCGAGGCGCTTCCGACGGTCAGAAGTTCTCTGAGCAGCATGCGTTGCAGCTCGACGAACTTCGCCTCGACCCTCCCTGCAGGAAATCCCAACCTGATCAAACCGGACAGATTCGTGAACAGGTCACAGCCGTACTCGACCAGGAGGGCGACGCGACCGAATCCGTAGCGTCCTTGAAGGATACCCACCTGATGCACGATCATCTGGTCCGGTTGACGCGATCCCCGCGCGGAATTCTTCGCCGACAGCAGACACACCGCAAAGCCACACCGGGAGACCGGACCATCGACCGTTTCGGCCAGTCGGTCGGCGGCGAAATCGGACGGACCGAGGTGTTCGGTCGGTATTCCACAACGGGTTTCGATGAATTTCCGAACCTCCTGCCACTGCGGATTCTCGTCGTGCACGATGAGCACTCGCCGCCGCACGCCCCCACCGAGGGGCGAATCCTTCTGCTGCAGAAAGCCTTGCCCGAGATCGAGCGGGGCGCCCGGCGGGGTCTGCAGCTTACGACGGGCCAACGCCAGTCCGAGATAGCCGCCGAGTTCGACCTTCAGCCGATCGGACGTGACGGCCGCCAACACCGACGCGGCGAACACATCCCCCGCGCCCGTGGCGTCTTCGATCTCGGTCTCGCGCACCGGGCGCTGGAGTTGGAACCGGAGGGTGCGCAGCTCGTCGCCCTCCCGGACGAACACCTCGGTGTAGTCGTACCGTTTGGTGACGAAGACGGCGACCCCGGGACGATGACAGATCCGCAGAATACGACGGGCGAGCGTCTCATCGGTGTCACCGAGGTGATACGACCCCAGCGCCTTGAATTCGCGATAGTTGACGAACAGCACGTCGGCCAATTCGAGGATTCCCTGCACCTCGGTACTCGGGTGTTCGGCCCAGTCGAAACCGGGGTCGACGCTGAAGCGCAGGGCCGGATTGCGCCGCCGCGCCGCGCGCAGCACCGTCAGCATCCGCGCCGGTGTGCGGTCGTCCAGGAAGGACGTCACATGCACGAACCGAGCGGAGGAGAGATATTGGACGACGGCCTCGAAATTGTCCTGAATGTGTTGTGCCATCAGCAGATTGGCGCCGGGGTAGGTGCGCATGACGCGCTCGTTGTCGTCGATGAACGACAGACAGAGTCCACAGTGCTCGCGGCCGAAGCGCCCGACCCAGGTGTCATCGATACCGAGTTCGCTCATCTGCGCCCGGAACGAAACGCCCGGCGCCTCGATACGACCGAGCGCGCCGACGTAGCCGAGTCGAAGCCCCAATCGCATCTGTGCCAGCGCGTAGATCGTCAACCAGGCTGAACCCCCGAGCGAAAAGTTCAGCGAGGAGGAACCGATATTATGGACCGCCTCGAGGATCTCATCGCGATCCGTCGGCCCTTCCCGATTCCATTCGAACCGAGCAGTCGATTCGGTGATCTGCTCGGCAGCGAGTTCGGATAGCCCTGACGCGGTGGCAATGACATCAATGTTCAAGGCCCCGAATCCGATAACGTCCATTCGGCTCAAGATTCGCCCCACCATGCCTCATCGCCGAAACCCTGGTTCCCCCGAGGGTAATCGTTACGGCCGCGATGCGAGCGGAATCGGAAATCGAAGAGCCGGTGACGGGAATCGAACCCGCACTCTCAGCTTGGGAAGCTGATGTTCTACCACTAAACTACACCGGCTTGGTGGCACGCGAGGTGCTGGGGGAACCTTAGCAGATGGAGTGGTGTGGGGGCCAAACTCGGGAGGCCCCGCCCGGTCCACTACGTCGACACCCCTCCGGACGGCGTGGTGGAGCCGGGCGGGTCGGCCCGCTGGGGGTCAGGGCGTTCGGGGTTGCCGGGATGCCTTGGGGGCCAACGGGTTCGGGGTGCGCGGGTGGGGGTTGCCCGGGTGGCGCGGGGGGATGGGGGGAGATGATTCGTGCACGCCTCGGCCTCGTCAGTGGTCGGCTCGCGGAGCGCGGGCCTGGGTCACCATTGAGCGCGGGCGGCGTCCCCTGGGGACAGACCACACAACCTCCGGGGAGGTGCGCGTGTCACAGCGGACCTGGAGAGTGGCCGAACGGGCCAGGTCTCGAAAGCGGACCCTGTGCAGGGCCGATGGTAGTCGATCTCGGGGCGGGCTTCCAGGGGAGTCAGGCGGGGTCGTCGGCGATGGTGACCAGGGACAGGGCGAGCGTGGGAGAGACCTCGGGGTCGAGGAGTTGGGCGACGAAATCGGCGGTCATCCAGCCGCCGCCGAACTTGCGGACGCGGACGCTGTCGCGGACCACGCCTTCGGTGCGCGCCTTCTCGACAAGCCCTGGGACGCGGACGATGTCGTCGGGATGCATGCCGGGGGTCTGGCCGGTGGCGACGCCGTGGCCCAGGTTCGGGGCCCAGCCGGTCAGCCATTGCAGCGGGCAGGTGGTCGGCCAGCGGGTCTCGAGGACCACGCCGTAGGTGCCGCTCGCGGCGATCGCGGCCCGGGAGACGGCCAGATCCAGCATGTCGATGCGCAGTTGGAGCCGGTCGAGTCCGGCCATGTTCTGGCACAGCACGCGCAGGCGGGGGCCGACATCGGTCGGGACGTATCGCTGGGCGTAGAGCAGCATTTCGAGATTCTCCGCGCCCGTGCGCACGGGGACGGTGCCCGTTTCGGCGTAACCGGGTGCGGCCCCGAGGATCGCGTGCCACATGCGAACCAGATCCGGAATGCGCGCGACCCGGCCGAAGAAATCCAGCGGGCCGTAGACGCTGCGATCCAAATGCTGGTCCGCGATTTCCAGCAGATCGATGAATTCGGGGGTGACGTGCAACCGCGGCGGCCCGCCCGTCACGTCGAGTTCCCATTGGAACGCCGCGGCGTGCGCGCTCGGCCTCCCGATACCGTTCCCGTACACGACCTGTACCCCGGAGACGATATTGTCCGGACCGGCCACGGGATATCCGGCGTAATGCCGTTCGGTCGTCCCGCCCGGGGCATCGGGATCGGGAACGTCCGCGGTGCGCACCACGGGCTCGGCGGACTTCACCACCTCACCGACGAGCCGGGTCACCGTGCGCGCGTCGACCGGGCGCAGCACGCTGGAAATCTTGCGAAAATCGCGCACCCGGCCGTTTTCCGCGATGACGCGCGGTTCGCGACCCAATGTCTCGATCAGAAGTTCGCTGCGGCTCGGCACATGTCGATCCTGCATGGGGACGATCCTGCCCCTTCGAGGAAATCGTTGCACCCCTGTGGTTCCCGGCGGCCCGCCGGAATACGCTTCGATAGCATCGGTCCGGTCGTCCGCGCGCCGAAACGGGAAGGGCCTGGCATGTCGAAGGATTGGCCGTCCGAGGCCCGCCTGCTCGTCGCGGAGGTGCTCGACGGGGCCGCGGCCGAGGTCGATCGGTCGGCCCGCGTTCCGCCCGCGCATCTCGACGAACTGGCCCGGCGCGGGTTCTACGGCTTCGTGCTGTCGGAGGGGATGACGCCCGACATCCTGATCGATACCGCGGCCACGATCCTCGGCGGCTGCCTGGCGACCGGCTTCGTCTGGGCCCAGCATCTGGGCGCCCTGCGCGCGGTCGCCGCCGGGAATCCGGCTCTGCGCGAACGGTTCCTGGGGCCAATGGCCGCGGGTGAGTACCGGTGCGGGGTCTCCTACGCGGGCGCGCGGACCGAACCCACGCTGTTCGCCGAACGGACCGACGCCGGTTTCGTCGTCGACGGCACGGCCCCGTTCGTCACCGGGTGGGGTCAGCTCGCCGCGCTGGCCACCTCGGTCCGATTGCGTTCGGCCGCAACCGAATCGGTGGCGACGCTACTGATCCCGGTCGCCGAGGTCGAGGGGTTGACCGCCGATCCACTCACGCTGGTGGCCGCCAACGCCAGCGCCACGGTCCGGCTGCGTTTCGACCGCGTCCTTGTCGGCGAGGACCGGCTCGTCGGCGACGCGCCCGTGAGCGCGTTCCGCGCCGGGCGGGCGGGCATCGCGGACTGGATCAACGGCGCGCTGCCGCTGGGCGTCCTGTCCGCCTGTCTGCGGGAGCTGCGGACCCTCGCGGTGGACGACACCCCCTACGCGGCCCGATATGCCGCGCTGCGTGGCCGTTTCGCGGCCGCGCTGGGCGATCCCGAGGCCACCTACGCCCTGCGCGCGGATATCGCGCACGCGGCGGTCGAGGCGGCCGCGGCGGTGGTGGTCGCGGCGGGCAGCCGCGCGGCGCTCGCGGGCTCGACGCCCGAACGGCTGGCGCGGCAGGCCACCTTCGCGCTGGTCTGCACGACCCGCGACCCGATCCGGTCCGCGCTGCTCACCCGGCTGGCGCCGAATCGGACTCCCGCACCGGACTGAGCATCCACAGCCACCAGCCCGAGCGCGGGAACTGCACCGCGAACGACGTGATGTACATCTCCCGCTCGACCCCGGTCTCGGGATGAATGTGGATGAGCGTGTCGAACGGCCGCGGATCGACCGGACGGGTGTTCCACATCCGTTCCCATTCCGGCGCGCGGCGGCAGGTCTCGATGATCGGCCCGCTGATCTCCGGTTCCATCGCCCCGAGGGCCAGGACCTTCAGCGAGTAGACGAAGCCGTGGGCGGCCTTCTCCCAATCGCCGACGACGCGACGCGAGCGCGGATCCGCCATCAGCCATTCCACCAGGCTGGTCCCGGGCGCCAGGCCCGGAAGCGCCACGCGCGCGGCCGCATTGGCGGCCACGATCCGGTAGGTGTGGATGTCCTGATAACAGGCCGGGGTGGCGATGGCCTCCAGCGCCGAGAGCTCCTGCGGGTTCGGGGTGACCTGCGCGGGCACCGGGACCCCGGCGTGCAGGCCGGTCATGGCCTGGATCTTCTCCGGTTCCACGCCGAGCGCGGTGAACAGCGGCGTGAGCACGCTCCGGGAAATGGGACGTTTGTTGCGTTCGATGGCCGAGAGCGTCTCCTCGGAGATGCCGACCATTTTGGCGAGTTCGCTCTGGGTGAGATTCGCGACATTTCTCTGCTCGCGCACGAACGAGCCCAGATTTCGAATGGACGGCGACATCGAAACGTTCCTAACTCGGAGCCCGGACAAGATGTACGGGTCGCAGGTGTTGACTCCGACGCGCCCACTATCCAATGCTGATAGTCGGACAGGCAAGCGGGCCTGGTCCGATTCCGGGGGTCGGGGTGGGCGACCGACTCGTCGGAGGGGAGAGCCGGACGCCCGCCCCCGCGTCCGACGCACTACGCTCTGTCGGCGTGCTGCTTTCCGATCGCGACATTCGTGCCGAGCTCACGGCCGGCCGGCTCGGGGTGGATCCGTTCGACGAGAAACTGGTTCAGCCGTCGAGTATCGATGTGCGGTTGGATCGAATGTTCCGGGTGTTCAACAACACTCGCTATACCCACATCGATCCCGCGCAGCGGCAGGACGAGCTGACCACCCTCGTCGAACCCGCCGAGGGCGAGCCGTTCGTGCTGCATCCGGGCGAATTCGTGCTGGGTTCCACGCTCGAGGTGTGCACGCTGCCCACCGATCTGGCCGGGCGGCTGGAGGGGAAATCGAGCCTCGGCCGGTTGGGCCTGCTCACCCATTCGACGGCCGGATTCATCGATCCGGGTTTCAGCGGGCACATCACCCTCGAACTGTCGAATGTCGCGAATCTGCCCATCACGCTGTGGCCCGGGATGAAGATCGGGCAGCTGTGCCTGTTCCGGCTGTCCAGCCCCGCCGAGAATCCCTACGGCAGCGCGGCGGCGGGATCGAAGTACCAGGGGCAGCGCGGACCCACGCCGTCCAAGGCGTATTTGAATTTCCCTCTACCGCACAGTATTTGACAATTATCGACGGGATTCAGCAGTCCTCGATCGCCGCCTTCGCATATCCGGCCGACTGGTAGAGATATTGATAGGCCCAGCGCGCCGGGGTGATGCGCGGGTGCGCGACCACCACGAGAATCTCACCGTCCCAACACTTTCGGAGAATGTAGCGGGCCCGGGAGACGTGCGGGGTGAAGGTCACCACGAGCACCCGGCGCCAGCCGCCCGCGCGGGCCCGCGCCGCCAGTTCGCGGCCCTCGCCCCGGGTGGTGCGCGGATCCGGATCGAAGCAGTCCACCTCGAAGCGGTAACCGCCGTGGCAGACGCGGTTCAGCAGCGCGCTGTGCTCGTAGGGATTCGAGAACAGCACCCGGGGCGCGTAGCCGTCGTGGGCCAGCCGCAGCGCCAGTTCCTCGCGCCCGTCGTGCGCGCCGCCGAGGACCACGATGGCGTCGGCCGGGGCCGGGGCGTCGACGCGCGGTCGCACGTACACCGGCCACAGCGCGGCCACGGCCACGGCGAGGACGAGCACCGGCGCCGCGACCGCTCGGACGATCCGCCGCCCGGTCAGGGGATCAGTTGGGG
This sequence comes from Nocardia sp. NPDC003482, assembly GCF_053588115.1. Lineage (NCBI taxonomy): Bacteria > Bacillati > Actinomycetota > Actinomycetes > Mycobacteriales > Nocardiaceae > Nocardia > Nocardia sp. NPDC003482. The sequence goes on along the minus strand of NZ_JBSFPI010000007.1, from coordinate 119,877 downwards.
GCGGTGAAGCACTCGGTCGCGATCTTCTGCGCCGCGGTGCGGGCCTTGTCGGCGTCCTCCTTGCTCATGCCCGCGCCCGGGTCGGCGGTCGGGGCCGTCGAGGGGGACTTGGTCATGGCGCGCAGGCCGTCCTGCGAAATACCGGCGTCCACAAAGTGTTTCGCGGCGCAGTCGGCCAGGTTGGCCTGCAGGCCGCCGGATTGCAGGGACTTGGAGACATCGGCCTGGGTCACCTGGGGCTGGGAGTCCTTGTGGTCGGAGCCGCACGCCGCCAGCAGCGGCAGGGCGACGAATGCGGCGGCGATCAGCGAATTCCTCAACTGTTCCTCGATTCTCGCGAATAAGTCGGCAGCGGCGGCGCGGGCACCGCCGTGGTGATCCTGCCGTATCACGCGGCGCGGCAACAGACGTGGGTCACAGATCCGTCACAGATCCATGGCCGCGCGTAGGGCGGTATCGAGACGTTCCACAATCTCGGCGTCGATCTCGTCGACCCGGCGGGCGAGCCAGCCGCGGTAGATGCGCCCCAGATTCCCGGCGTGCACCCAGCCGTGTCCGGGGATCGAGACGGCGAGGATGTCGTCGGGATCGGTGTCCTGCACCTCGGCCGCGATCAGCCAGGGGCGCGGCGACTCGTTGATGCCGTCACTCGAGATCAGGACGACCGTGCGTTGCCGCGGGGAACCGTGCGGGTTGTAGAGCCAGAGTTCACCCCTGCGCACGCAGTTCCTTCTCCGCGGCCAGCAACTCCGCCTCGTCGGCGGACGCCAGCGCGGCCGCGTCCGGCACCGGCCCACACCCCGTCCGCACGGCCTCGCGCCGCGCGGCCCGGGATATCCACGCCGAGGGCGACATTCCCGCGCGAGCGGCGGCCTGCTCGGCATAGGACCAGGCCGCTTCGTCCAGGGAGAGAGTGACCTTACGGGTTGCCATACTTTTTATCGTACCCTCGCCCCTCCGCTTCGCTCCGGGACGAGGGACAGGGGAGAGCCCGGGCAAGGGACGAGAAGACCCCAGCCAAGAGACAGGAGACTGGGCAAGGGACACGGAAGTCCGGGCGCGGGACAAATAAGTCCAGAAGCAAGGGCCGAGAAGGGGCGAGGAGGAACGGCCGAGGGAGAGCACGGGGACGCGTCAACTCTGTTGGCGGGGTGTCAATGGTTGTTAGGGTGGGCGCGCGAACGTGAGGTTGGGAGTGGAGATGTTGAATCACCATCGGGTGGGGCGTGGGGAGCCGTTGGTGTTGGTGCACGGGGTGGGGAGTCGGTGGCAGGTGTGGGAGCCGATGATCGAGGCGTTGGCGGGGCGGTTCGAGGTGGTGGCGGTGGATCTGCCGGGGTTCGGGGGGTCGGCGGCGATTCCGGGGGCGGGGGTGGACGAGCTGACCGACGCGTTGGCGGCGTTTCTGGTGGAGGCGGGGATCGAGCGGCCGCATCTGGCGGGGAATTCGATGGGTGGGCTGATCGTGCTGAATCTGGCGGCGCGCGGGCTGGCCCGGAGCGTGACCGCGTATTCGCCGATCGGATTCTGGTCGACCAGCGGGCGGGTGTGGTGTCAGCAGTCGCTGGGGCGTTCGAAGGATCTCGGAGTGCGGATGCGGGGGGCGTTGCCCGCGATCCTGGGGACGGCGGCGGGGCGGACGGCGTTCCTCGGGCTGGTCTTCGGCAAGCCGTGGCGAGTGGACGCGCGGGTGGCCTACGACACCGCGACGGGCGCGCTGGATTCGCCCGGATTCGATTGCGCGCTGGCCTCTTTCACGCACGCGCGATTGCAGAACGGCGGTCGGCTCGACCGCATTCCGGTGACGATCGCCTGGGGCAACCGCGACATCCTGCTCACCTACGCCACCCAGAGCCGCCGCGCCCGCGCCTGGCTGCCGCGAGCCCGGCACCTCACCCTGCGCGGCAGCGGCCACACCCCCTTCTACGACGACCCCGCCGGATGCGCGAAGATCCTGCTGGAACAGCCGACAGAAAGTTCGCAATGAGCCACGTATCGCTGCGCTTCGACGGGGACCGCGCCCGCGTCGCCCTGGACCGCCCCGACAAGCACAACGGCCTCACCATCCCGATGCTGCGCGACCTGGTCGGCGTCGCCCGAGAGATCCGCGGCCGCAACGACATTCGCGCCGTGATCCTGTCCGGCAACGGCCCCAGCTTCTCCTCCGGCCTCGACATCGCGAAGGCCGTCGGCGATCCGCTCACCATCGTGCGCAATTTCGTCCCGCTGCCCGGCCGCGGCACCAACACCTTCCAGGAGGCGTGCTGGGCGTGGCGGCGGCTGCCGCAACCGGTCATCGCCGCGGTGCACGGGCACTGCTACGGCGGCGGCCTGCAACTGGCCCTGGCCGCCGACTTCCGCCTCGCCACGCCCGACGCCGACTTCTCGGTGATGGAGGCCAAGCACGGCCTCATCCCGGATATGACCGGGGCCGTGACACTTTCGCGCCTGATCGGCATGGACAAGGCCCTGCTGCTGACCATGACCGCCGACCCGGTCGACGCCGCCTACGCCGAGCGGATCGGACTGATCACCGAGGTGACCGCCGATCCGGGCGCGGACGCCGACGAACTCGCCACGCGCATCGCCGCCCGGCCCCCGCGCGCGGTCGCCGCCGCCAAGCGGATGTTCGACCGCAGCTGGCACAGCGGGGTCCGGCGAACTCTCGGCATCGAACGCGCGACCCAGCTTCCACTGCTGCTCGGACAGGCTCTCGGCCGCCGTTGACCTCGTGAAATCATTTCCAGCCGAAAAATTTTATTGATACCCAGTTCCCCGGTGCGTGAAACCCATACGATCATGGCAAGCTGTTAGCATTCGCAGACCTTGCCAGCCAAGTCGATGATCGTGTGCGGAGTCACAGATCTTCCGGTGGGCCGCACCGCTCGGCAATGACCCGGAAGGCCCACCGACCTTGATCAAGACCGCATCCATCCTGTCCGTGCTGACGGGAGTCTCGGCCTTGCTCCTCACCGTCACCCCGCCTGCCGTCGCCAACCCCAACGCCATCAATCCGATTCCGGTCCTCAACGGCACCAGCGGCCTCCCCCAACTGGTCGGGCGCAGCCGCGCCGTCTTCCAGGTGACCGGCATGGCCAGCCCCAACCACACCGAGAACAACAATGTGCTCGGCACCGACCTGGGCATCATGTGGGACAACGGCGCGGGGCAGATGCTCACCGCCTTCGGCGACACCGCCGGTGTCGGCCTGCCGAATCTGCTCGCGGGCAGCGTCTGGGCGTGGCGCTCGAATGTGTTGCTGCGCAGCCACACTCAGGATCCGAGCAACGGCATCTACTTCGACAGCGTCGTGCGCGACGGCCTCGGCCAAGCCCGCGATCTGATCCCCAGCCCGAAGATCCCGTTCATCGAGATCAGCCGCATCCCCACCGCCGGGATCGCCGTCGACGGCGTGCAGTACATGAGCCTGATGTCGGTGCAGAGCTGGGACGAGGTCGGCCAGTGGACGACCAACTACTCCGGCCTGGCCGCCTCCGCCGACAACGGCGAGACCTGGGCGGATCTGTCGTTCACCCGCCGCCCGAACGAGGGCGGCGACGCCAACTTCCAGATGAACGCCTTCGTGAAGTCCGGCGGATACGTCTACGAGTACGGAACCCCTTCGGGCCGAAACCATTTCGCCTACGTCGCCCGCGTCCGCGAGCACGACATCCAGAACCTCGACGAGTACGAGTACTGGGACGGCGGCGGCTGGCGCAAGGGCGATGTGAACGCGGCGGCCCCGATCACCGGCGGCGTCGGCGAGCTGTCGGTGATGTGGAACCAGTACCTCGGCCAGTACGTCATGCTCACCACCGATCCGTGGAATTCGGTGGTCATGCGCCGGGCGCCGTCGCCGGAGGGGCCGTGGAGTCCGCCGGAGGTGCTGATCGACACGCGCGAACTGCCCACCGCCTACGCCCCGTCGATCTTCCCGTACCAGACCGGGCGTGACCTGTACTTCCTCACCACCGTGCACAGTCAGTACAACGTCCTGCTCATGCGCACGACCCTGTAACCCCGCCCTTTACACTCGGCCCCATGGATGCGGCGGAGTGGGATGCCCGGTATTCGCGCAGCGAACTGGTCTGGGGCGCACCGCCCAACGCGACCGTCGTCGAACACGTCTACGGGCTGGAGAAGCGGGTGCGGCTGGCGCCCGACGCCCCCGGTGAGGAGCCGCCCGCCCTGCCCCGCGCGCTGGATCTGGCGTGCGGGGAGGGGCGCAACGCGCTGTGGCTGGCCACCCACGGCTGGCAGGTGCGCGCGGTGGACTTCTCCCAGGTCGCCATCGATAAGGGCCGCACGGTCGCCTCGCGCCTGTCGCGGTCGGTGCGCGCCCGCGTCGACTGGCAGTGCGCCGATGTCACCGAACCGGACGCGGCGGGCATCACCGGCCCGTTCGAGCTGATCCTCATGGTCTTCCTGCATCTGCCCGCCGACCAGCGCCGCGCGCTGCTGGCCCGGACGGCCGAGTGGCTCTCCCCCGGCGGCACCCTGCTGGTGCTCGGGCACGACAGCCGCAATCTCACCGACGGCTTCGGGGGGCCGCAGGATCCGTCGATCCTGTTCACCCCCGACGACGTGTCCCGCGAACTGGCCGATCTCCCGGTGCGGGTGCACGTCGCCGGTCGCGTGTTGCGCGCCACCGAGGGCCGCGACGCCATCGACGCGCTCGTGGTCGCCACCCGGATCGTGCCCGATCTCGAGGAGCAGGCGACCGCGGGCTGAGCGGGATCACTGCCGTCCGGACCAGCGCCGCAGCCACGGCTCGACGGTCTCGGCGATCTCGTCGAATCCGGCGCGGAACGAATGTGCTTGTCCCGCGATGATTTTCACCTCGGCGGCGTCGGCCGGATCCGGAATGCCGAACGGATCGCGCGCGCCGTTGATCACCAGCACCTCGATCGCCGCCGAGGCCGCCGAAAGCTCGGCGCGCCTTGACTTTTCGGGCTTTCCGGGAGGATGCAGCGGAAACGACAGCGCCACAACGCCTTTCGCGCCGAGCGGCACGGCGGTCCGGCAGGCCACGCGCGCGCCGTTGCTGCGCCCGCCCTGGATCAGCGGAACACGCCGCACCTTCTTGCGCAGGGCCGCGACGATCTCGGCCCACGCCGCGTCCTGCGCGACCGCCGAACCGGGCGCGCGCCGACCGGCGACCCGATAGGGCTGGGTCACCCGGGCCACGGCCACTCCGAGTTCGACCGCGCGATCGCGCACGACGAGCAGATCCTTCGCGTCGACGCCGCCGCCGGAGCCATGGGTCAGCACCAGCAGCGCACTGGCCCGCCGGGGACGGTCGAGTTCGATCTCCGCGGGGCCCGCACTCGTCTCGATGCGCACGAGCCCACGGTAGCGGGCCTGTTCTTCGCGTCACATTCGGGCGTCGACCTCTTGGACTGCCCATTACCCACCGGTAATATACGGTGTAAGTTACCCGCGAGTAGTAGGCGGTACTCCGACGACTACCCCGGTGGAGACACAAGGGCGGGAACGGGACACAGACCGACCGCACCGACTCAACGGAGAGTGAGCAACAGAGATGGGTCACTACAAGAGCAACGTCCGCGACCTGGAGTTCAACCTCTTCGAGGTGCTCGGCCTCGGTCCGATCCTCGACTCCGGCGCCTTCGGTGATCTCGACACCGACACCGTCAAGGAGATGCTCAACGAGGTTCGCCGCCTGGCCGAGGGTCCGCTCGGGGAGTCCTTCGCCGACGCCGACCGCAACCCGCCGGTCTTCGATCCGAACACCCACAGCGTGACGCTGCCGGAGTCGTTCAAGAAGAGCTACCGCGCGTTGCAGGAGGGCGGCTGGGACAAGCTGGGCGTCGCCGAGGACCTGGGCGGCATCCCCTTCCCGCGGTCGGCCTACTGGGCCATCGCCGAGCTGATCCTGGGCGCGCAGCCCGCCGCGTTCATGTACGCCGCGGGCGCGGGCTTCGCGAACATCTTCTACAACAACGCCACCGAGGAGCAGAAGGGCTGGGCGAAGATCGCCGCCGAGCAGGGCTGGGGCGCCACCATGGTGCTCACCGAGCCCGACGCCGGGTCCGATGTGGGCGCGGGCCGCACCAAGGCGATCCAGCAGGAGGACGGCTCCTGGCACATCGAGGGCGTCAAGCGGTTCATCACCTCCGCCGACTCCGACGATCTGTTCCCGAACATCATGCATCTGGTGCTGGCCCGCCCCGAGGGCGCCGGGCCGGGCACCAAGGGCCTGTCGCTGTTCTTCGTGCCGAAGTTCCACTTCGACCACGAGACCGGTGAGCTGGGCGAGCGCAACGGCGTGTTCGTCACCAACGTCGAGCACAAGATGGGCCTGAAGGTCTCGGCCACCTGCGAGGTCACCTTCGGCGGCCACGGCGTTCCGGCCAAGGGCTGGCTCGTCGGCGAGGTGCACAACGGCATCGCGCAGATGTTCGAGGTCATCGAGCACGCGCGAATGATGGTGGGCACCAAGGCCATTTCGACGCTGTCGACCGGCTACCTGAACGCGCTGGACTACGCCAAGCAGCGCGTGCAGGGCGCGGACCTGACCAAGATGACCGACAAGACGGCCCCGCGCGTCACCATCACCCACCACCCCGACGTCCGCCGCAGCCTGGCGACCCAGAAGGCGTATGCCGAGGGTCTGCGGGCGATCTACCTGTACACGGCCGCGCATCAGGATCCGGTTGTGGCCGAGCGGGTTTCGGGTGCGGACGCGGATCTGGCGGCGCGGGTGAACGATCTGCTGCTGCCGATCGTGAAGGGCGTGGGTTCGGAGCGGGCCTACCAGTACCTGACCGAGTCGTTGCAGACCCTGGGCGGTTCGGGGTTCCTGCAGGATTACCCGATCGAGCAGTACATCCGGGATTCGAAGATCGACTCGCTGTACGAGGGCACGACCGCGATCCAGGCGCAGGACTTCTTCTTCCGCAAGATCGCGCGTGATCGTGGTGTGGCGTTGGGTCATGTGGCGGGGCAGATCCAGACGTTCATCGACTCCGAAGCCGGCAACGGCCGGTTGAAGGGGGAGCGCAAGCTGCTGGCGACCGCGCTCGAGGATGTGCAGGCGATGGCGGCGACGCTGACCGGGCATCTGATGGGCGCGCAGGAGAATCCGGCCGAGTTGTACAAGGTCGGTCTGGGTTCGGTGCGGTTCCTGCTGGCCGTGGGTGATCTGCTGATCGGCTGGCAGTTGCTGCGGCAGGCCGAGGTCGCCCTGGCCGCGTTGGACGGGGGTTCGACCGAGCCGTTCTATCAGGGCAAGGTCGCCACCGCGCAGTTCTTCGCCCGCAACGTGCTGCCGGAGCTGACCGCCGTGCGGACCGTGCTGTCGAACCTGGACAACGACATCATGGAGCTGGACGAAGCGGCCTTCTGATCCGAGGGTTCCACTCAGGCCCCGTCACCCCGCGGTGACGGGGCCTGATCCGTTTTCCGGAGCCTGCACGATGACGACGGTGTTGCCGCCCGCGTTCTTGGCCCGGTACATCGCGACATCCGAGGCGCGCAGCAGGCGGCGGCCGGTCTCCTCGGCGTCCTCGGCGGCCCCGGGCTCGCCGAGCGCGACGCCCACGCTGGCGGTGAGGCGAATGGGAAGGTCCCGGATCGAGGCGATGGATCTCCGCAGCCGTTCGGCGATCTCGGTGACGTCCTCGGCGGGTCGCAGCGCGCCGACCACCACGAACTCCTCGCCGCCGTTGCGGGCCACGACCGCGTCCGGGGCGGCCGCGATCCGCAGCCGTTCGGCGGTCTCGACGAGGGCGTCGTCGCCGGAGGAGTGGCCGAAGGTGTCGTTGACGGATTTGAACCGGTCCAGGTCGAGGGTGATCACATAGGCCCGGCGACCCACCCGGGCGGCGTGCGAGTCGACGTAGCGGGACAGGTAGTAGTCGAGCCCCCGCCGGTTCAGCAGCATGGTCAGCGGATCCGACAGCGCGTCGCGGCGCAGCAGCCACGTGCAGAAGTGCAACTGCGGCAACGCGATCAGCATCGCCGCCGCGATGATCAGCACGATCGACCCGGCCAGGGCGTAGTCCCCGCCGAACTCCTGATCGCCCAGCACCAGCCGCGCGGACAGCGCCACCACCACGAGCAGCGACCAGCCGACGTGCAGCGCGAGCAGCCGCGGCCCGTGGAAGATCGTCACGTACCCGCCGATCACCACCGACAGCACCGTAGCGACCGCGCCGAAGAGCCGGTTCTGCTGGGCCAGGCAATTGCCGAGCACGGCGAGATCGGCCAGGCTCACCCAGATCAGCGATTCGGTCCGGCTCGGCCAGGGCAACAGCCACCACCGCAGCGCCCACGCCGCCGACAACACCGCCACCAGCGCGCTGACGGTCAGTCCGGCGACACCCCGGGGACCGGCCGCGGACAGCGCGCTGAGCACGGTGATGGCCAGCAGCAGCGCGCCGCCGGAACCGACCATCCAGCGCATCGGCCGCAGCGCGTGGTGGGATGCGAAAGTATCCACCAGCCAGCGATAATCGACCCGATCTCGCCACCACGCACGCACCATGGAACGGCTGCCGCTCATCGGTACCGCCTTGTATCGGAGGACAAGGGGTTTACTGACCCGAGCGTGCCACATACCCTCGGCGTGACTCACGGAAGGGACCGCAGAGAATGAAAAGATCGCTGTCCGCGCTTGCCGGAGCCTGCGCCGCTGCCGCCGTCCTGGCGGTGGCGGCAGCGCCCGCGGGTGCGGATCCCAACAACATCAACCCGTTCCCGGTGCTCAACGGCACCAACGGGTTGCCCACCCTGCCCGGGCCGACGCAGGCCGTCTTCCAGCTCACCGGCATGGCCAGCCCGAACCACACCGACGGCAACAACGTCCTCGGCACGGATCTGGGCATCATGTGGGACGACGGCCACGGCCAGATGCTCAGCGCCTACGGCGACACCGCCGGGATCGGCGCGCCGAATCTGCTCGCGGGCAGCCTGTGGGCGTGGCGGTCGAACGTACTGTATCGCAGCCCCGCCGGGATCTCCCCCGCCGACGGCATCCGCTACACCAGCTTCGTCGACAATCCGCTGCCCAGCCCGAAGATCCCGGGCATCGAGATCAGCTTCATCCCGACCGCGGGCGTATCCGTCGGCGGGGTGCAGTACATGAGCATGATGTCGGTGCGCGAGTGGGGCGCGGACGGCAAGTGGGAGACCAACTTCTCCACGCTGGCGGTCTCCGGCGACGACGGCCAGACCTGGGCGCAGCTGCCGACCACGCGCCGATCCAACGACGACGGCTTCGACAAGTTCCAGCAGGCGGCCTTCACCAAGGCCGACGGCTACGTCTACCGCTACGGCACGGCCGCGGGCCGCGACAACCTCGGCTTCATCGCGCGCGTCAAGGAACCCGACATCGCCAACTGGGACGCCTACGAGTTCTGGGACGGCCACGGCTGGAAGCCCAAGGACGCCAACGCGGCCCAGCCCATCGTCGGCGGCGTGGGCGAGCTGTCGGTCGGCTGGAACGACCACCTCGGCCGCTACGTCATGCTGACCACCGACCCGGCCAACTCCGTCGTCATGCGCACCGCGCCCGCCCCCGAGGGCCCGTGGACCGACCCGCAGGTCCTGATCGACGCCCGCGACCTGCCCAGCGCCTACGCGCCGATGATCTACCCGTATCAGACGGGCCGTGACCTGTACTTCGCGCTGGGTATCCACAACCAGTACAACGTGGTGCTCATGCGGACGCCGCTGTAGCGGGACGGAAAAGGCCCCGCGGTCATCGCTCGGGGCCTTCGAAACGGAAGGCCCCGCGGTCCTCACTCAGGACCCCCGACGACGGAAAAGGCCCCGTGCGGTTGCCGGGTCGGGGGTCTGGCAACTGCACGGAGCCGATCTGTTTATCGGTGGCCCGCTCGGGGCGTTACACGGGTTCGCGAGAGAATCGACCACGGGCACTGCGACCTGAGAGCTCGGACCCGCCGGAGCTCGGACGACTCGAGGAGATGAGTATGCAGCTGGGAATGATCGGGCTCGGCCGGATGGGCGCCAACATCGTGCGCCGCATCGTCCGCGACGGCCACACCGCGGTCGGCTATTCGCGGCACGAGGACCAGATCAAGGAGTTCAGCGCCGAACTGGGCGAGAACTTCTCGGGCGCCACCGACTACCCCGCGTTCGTCGCGCTGCTCGAGAAGCCCCGCGTGGTCTGGGTGATGATCCCCGCGGGCGCCACCGGCGCCGTCATCGACCAGGTCGCCGACCTGCTCGAACCCGGCGACATCATCATCGACGGCGGCAACAGCCGCTACCACGAGGACATCAAGCGCGCGGAAGCCTTGCGCCCCAAGGGCATCCACTACCTCGACATCGGCACCTCCGGCGGCGTCTGGGGCCTCGAGCGCGGCTACTGCCTCATGATCGGCGGCGAGGCCGAACAGGTCGCCCACCTCGAACCCCTCCTGAAGTCCATCGCCCCCGGCGTCGAGGCGGCCGAACGCACCCCCGGCCGCACCGGCGACCCCTCCCCCGCCGAACAGGGCTGGCTGCACTGCGGCCCCGCCGGCGCGGGCCACTTCGTCAAGATGGTCCACAACGGCATCGAATACGGCGCCATGGCCGCCTACGCCGAGGGCATGAACATCCTCGCCAAGGCCAATATCGGCAAGATCCTCACCGAGGAGCACTCGGCGGAGGAAACCCCCATGGAGAACCCCGAGCACTACCGCTACGACATCAATGTGCCCGAGGTGACAGAGGTTTGGCGCCGAGGCTCGGTCGTGGCCTCCTGGCTGCTGGACCTCACGGCCGCGGCCCTGTACGCCGACCCGGAACTGTCCTCGTTCGGCGGCCGAGTCTCCGACTCCGGCGAGGGCCGCTGGACCATCCACGCCGCCATCGACGAGGGCGTCCCCGCCCCCGTCCTCTCCGCGGCTCTGTACCAACGGTTCTCCTCGCGTGGCGAGGCGCTGTACGCGGACAAGGTGCTCTCGGCCATGCGCAAGGCGTTCGGCGGGCACAACGAGTTGCCGGGGAAGTGATTCGGTTGCTTCGCGCGGCTCTCTCGAGGGCCGCGCGAGGCTCCGCTCATTCGATCATCGATATCTCGACAAGCCTGTACGGAGATTCACCGACCGTCGCCCACCCGCCGACCGGCTCGGCACCCCACCATTCCCGCCCCTCCGGGTCGACCCATCGCACATCGTCCGGATCCGGTGGGCCACCGGCCATTTGGACGTCGAGCAGATTCGACGCCTGCTTACTCGCGAATCCTGACACCCGGTCCTCGACTCCTGGATGCAGCGCGCCACTGATCGGGGAAATCTCGGCCCGAGCACGGAAACCGAAGCGGCCCAACGAGGTTGAACTCTCCCCATAGGCGCTCGGCCTGTTCGAGTACTGCACGCAGATGGCCAATTCGGTATCAACCCAACACGAATCAATCCCGTGCAGCGCGGACGGCTGAGCCGCCAACCACACCAGATTCTCTGCCACAGCGATCGCCCAGCGGCAGTGTGCATCACCGACCAATTCGGTATAGGAGGGGTTCGGTGGACGCGGACCTACGGCAGCGGAGCGGATCGCAGGGACGGAGCCCTCACTCGCCCCGCCGACATAGTTCTTGAAGTGCTGAGGCTCACTCATTCGGCCCGCCCACTGACGACCCGTTCCGAGAACCCGCCATGCTCACACAGTAGGTGCTGATTCGACCACAGGCTCGCTCATCGGCCTCCCTTGACCGTGTTCGGAGTCGATGCATCAAACGAAGCGATCACCTCATCGCGAATACCCACCATCGTATCGCGGTCGGGCGCTTCGACATTCAGCCGCAAGAGTGGCTCGGTATTGGAAGGACGGAGATTGAACCAGGCACCCCCGTCGAGTCGGACCGTCAGACCCTCGAGCCGATCGATGTCAGCGCCGTCGTACTTTTCCTCGATTCTGGCGAGGGTGTCCGGCACATCGGTGATCTGGAAGCTGATTTCGCCCGAGGCGGCGTAGCGGGTGTACTCGCGGACGAGAGTGGACAGGGGTTTGTCGGTGGAGCCGAGGGCGGCCAGGATGTGCAGGGCGGCGAGCATGCCGGTGTCGGCTCGCCAGAAGTCGCGGAAGTAGTAGTGGCCGGAGTGTTCGCCGCCGAATATCGCGTCGTGCTGGGCCATGAGGGATTTCATGAAGGTGTGGCCGACGCGGGCGCGGATCGGGACGCCGCCGTGTTCTGTGACGATTTCCGGGACCGCGCGGGAGGTGATCGCGTTGTAGACGATTGTTGATCCGGGGGCCTTGGCCAGTTCGCGCGTCGCGATCAGGGCGACGATGGCCGAGGGCGGTACCGGAGCACCGGTTTCGTCGACGACGAAACAGCGGTCCGCGTCACCGTCGAAGGCCAGGCCGATATCGGCTCCGACTTCGCGGACCTTGTTCTGGAGGTCGATCAGGTTGGCCGAAACCAGTGGATTCGCTTCGTGATTGGGGAATGTGCCGTCCAATTCGAAGTACATGGGCACGATTTCCACGGGCAACCCGTCGAACACGATAGGCACCATGTGCCCGCCCATCCCGTTCGCCGCGTCCACCGCGACCTTCAGGGGCCGAATCCCGTTCAGATCCACCAACTCTCGCAGATACTCGGCGTATGCGGATGTCAGGTCGCGGCGTGAAACACTGCCGCGCACACCCGTATAGGCGGGAACGCCGCCCTCGAGCATGGCCCGAATCTCCGCCAGCCCGCTGTCCTGACCCACCGGCGTGGCCCCCGCACGGCACATCTTGATGCCGTTGTAGCGCGCAGGATTATGACTCGCCGTGATCATCGCACCGGCGACATCGAGCCGTCCCGCAGCGAAGTACACCAGATCGGTACTCCCGAGCCCGACGTGAATGACGTTCTCCCCCTGGCTGATCACACCTTCGGCGAACGCCTCCGCGAACGATTCCGACGACGGCCGCATATCGTGCACCACCGCGACCGCAGTACCCACCAGACGCGCGAAAGCCGCCCCAACCTCCCGCACGATATCGGCGTCGAGTTCGTCATCGACAAGCCCCCGAACGTCGTACGCCTTGATCAGCTTGGCCAACTCCCGCATACGATGGTGTCCCTTCGTCGGCTCGATAATGCCCTTCGCCGAGCATAGGCCGCGCGGGATTTCGCCCCTCGCTGCGCGCGCAAGGGGACTACGACAAATTCAGGTGACGGTTCATCGCCATCGCCGCATCCGCCAGCTCGGGAATCTCGATGACCGAAACTCCTTCTTGCTGAAGCTTTTCCACGCCGACGCAATCCTCGACGAACGTAGCAGGCTCGCGCCAGGCGATGACGACAGTCGGTATTCCGGCCCGCAGAATCCTGTCGGTGCAGGGCAGGCGAGTCTTGGTCGCTCGCTCGGAACAGGGCTCGAGGGTGCTGTAGATCGTGGCCCTGGCCAATCTGGGATCGTTCGCGTCCAGCTTGTCCAAGGCGGCCTCCTCGGCGTGCACCTTCGGATCGCTCTCCCGGGAGTAACCGGTGGAGATCTCCTCACTATCGACGACAATGACCGCGCCGACCGAGAACGCCCCCTCGACGACCGGGCACAGCCGGGCAAGCTCGATGGCTCGATTCATCCAGTGGTGATGGTCGGTCACGAGTTCTCCTTGGGTTTGTAATGGACTCCCTGTCACGCGAGGAGCAACTGCCGGACGTCTTGGAGGCGGCGGTCGACGCGATCGGAGCCGATATCACCGGTGATCAGTTCCAGTGTGGCCGCGGCGGCGTCGAATTGGCCCGACTTCGCGAATGCCTCGGCGAGCCACGTCCGGTAGAGCGCTACCTCCCGTTGGTGTTCGGTGGGGTAGGCGGCTATCGCACGGGACAGCAGTGGTTGGGCCTTGGGGCCGTCACCGAGTTCGACGTAGCAGCGGGCTGCCATGATGTCGATTTCGTCGCGATTCAACCAGTAGACCCAATCCGGTTCGGGGACTTCGCCTTTCCTGGCCTCGTAGGCGTCGTCCACGGCGTCGAGTGCCCGCCGGGCGCTGTCGGCGTCGCGGGCTCGGGCACTGGCCCACGCGACGCGCTCCCAGAGGAGAGCGCGGGTGACGGGAGTGGCGTCCCGGACTCCCGCCACCGCTGACCGGGCGAGCAGGAGGGCATCAGCGGCGTTGCCGGTATTGGCTTGCTGATAGGCCAGGGTCGAGAGCAACTGCGCGGCCAAGGGCCGGTTGCCCGCCGCCGCCGACGCGCTGTGGCCGTCCAGATAGATGCGTTGCGCTTCGACGACATGCCCGGCGTCGGACGCCACCCACCCGGCGAGCTGGGACAGCTCCCCGACGACGGTGAGCAGGCGTCGTTCGACCGGCGCGCTGTAACTCCCGTCGCGAACCACGGTCTCGACGTCCCGTAGCTCCTTCGAAACGACCGGAAACAGATCGCGCCCTCCGATCGAATCATCCAGTCGCCGAATCTGTTTGACGCGTTGCTCGAGTTCCACCACGAGGCTCTGACCCACGGTGCGCCCAGCACGGCTGTGCACAACTGCCGGAGTGTCGTTCACGAGCCACTCATGGGCGACCCGCAAGGGGTCGTCCGGCGGGGACGTGAGCGTCAGAACGCTGACACCGAGTGCCCGTGAATACGCGCTCACATGTTCCGGCCGAATCTGCCGCTGCCCGGTCTCCAGCAGCCCGAGAAGCGCTTTCGAGTAGTGCGTGCGCGCCGCCAGCGCGGAAAGGCTGAGCCCCACCGATTCTCGCGCGGCTCGAAGACGACTGCCGGTGACAGGATCCACTCTTCGAGTTTAAGCCCGCTGTCGACGCGTGTAGACCCCGAAAGCCTGTTTTCCGTTACGGCTAGGGGCCACTCTGGCGGGGCAGCGTTGTCTCAGCAGAGGGGAAGACATGCGGCAGTACTCGGTTCGGGTTCATTGTTGCGGTTCGCGCTGGATCGTTCACGTCCCCGCGTATGAAATCTGGACGCTCGTGGATGACAAGAAGGCGATAAGGCGGACCGCCACAGCGATGATTTCCGAATCGTCCGGATTGTCGGCAGAGTCTTTCACTGTGGACCTCGAAGAGGGTCGTGTCCTCGCAGGGCCGGACGAATTCGTACTCGGCTTCATCTTCGCTCAGCGCTGGGACGGAGTCAGCGGTGCATCCGATGAGATTTTTCCACCGAGAGAGGAGACGTGATATGCCAGCAATGGGATCGACGCTTGCCCGCCGCGCACTCGGGCGGCAACTCCATGCCCTGCGGAAGAAGGCAGAGATCAGCCAATTACAAGCGGCGAAGTTTCTAGGGATATCGCCACAAACCATGGGGCGCATGGAAGATGGCGTGTCCATGCGGTCGGCCACGGATCTGCATGTGAACGAGTTGTGTAATCGCTACGGCGTGGATGACGAGAAGCGGCGGATGGTCTTGGCACTGGCTCGGGAGGTGCGGATTGTGGCCAAGAATGGGGGTGGTTGGTGGCGGGCGGATGCGGATCAGGGGGACGGGTTCGATCATTATCCGGTCCTGCTCAGCGCGGCTCGACGGATGACGGCCTGGCGGGTGATTCTGTTGCCGGAAGTAGTGCAGACGGTGGACTATCAACGCGCGGTGGTGTGGGCGAAGTACCCCAACCTGACGTCCGAGGAGATCGAGAAGCAGATCGAGTCGGCGGCGAGTCGGCGACGGCCGCTGGATGATTCGGCGTTCACCGTCGAAATCTTCTTGCCCGAGGCCGCGATACGTGAGGAGTGGGGTGGTCCGGCCGTTATGGCCGAGCAGCGTCAGTACCTTGCCGATATCGGGCAACGGTCCAATGTGTCGATTCGTGTGGTGCCGTTCCGGGCGCGCAGCCATGTCGGAGCGCTGGCCGGTTCGTTCTCGCTTCTGGAGTTTCCGGTCCTGGCTCACTCGAAGCTTGTCGAGCCGCCGGTTGTCCATATCGAGGAGTACACCGGTACCCTCTATCTCGAACGAGCGGAAGAGATCCGCCGCTATCGCGACGCGATCGCCGAGTTGCGGCGGGTGGCATTGAGTGAGAGCGACTCCAGCGCACTGATCCTGGGGATATGAGTCCGGGCGGTGGGAATCCCACCGCCCGGCTTTCAAGCAACAGTCACTCGAACGACCGATCCAGCCAATCGATCGTCTGCATACCGAAAAGATCCGTCCCCCAACCGTAAAGATTGGTGATCATCCGAATCATGCTGCAATCCGTGGGCTGGTAGCTGACGTCCACGCCCTGAGAACGGTACGTGTCGGCCAGTTCCCGCGAATCCCGCGCCGGAACCAAAGACATGAACGAATCATCCGCCGCACACGAGGCGATCAGGACCTTCGCCTTCGGCGTCCCCGCCTTACCCAGTTCATTGTCATCGAACACCGCCTGGAAGTCGGGCTCGTCGGCCGGATTCCGGTTCGTGTTGAACAAGGTGTTCAGCGGAAGGAACGGGAGGCCGAAATAGGCGGGCGTCTGGCACTGGGTGCGGAAGAAGTTGGCGATGCCCTGCCCGGCCGGGGTCAGCTTCGAGTCCAGCTTCATCTCCGGATACCAGGGGTCCAGGCCCAGCAGCGTCGCGAAGGCGAATCCGGAGCCGACCGAGCCGTTCGCCACGCGCATGAAGTTGCGCTGGTTGACGACCATGCCCTCCAGGACCGCCGACTTCACGTTCAGCTCCGGCGCGTACTCGGGCTGCAGTTCCGCCGAAAAGCCCGCTCCCACACCGCCTCCCGCGATGCCGAACAGGGCCACGGGAGCGTTCGGATCCAGGCCCGCGTCGCCGTAGCCCAAAGCCGCGCGCACCCCGTCCAATTGAGCGTGTCCCGCGAACTTCCCCGCGAACACCCCGTGCGGCCGCCGGTCGGCATCGTTTCCGACATCGGAGATCATGACCGCGTACCCCTTGCCGAACATCAACGCCAACGGCCCCAGCGCCGACCACGACGCGCCGTCGAGCGGATCACCGCCCGTCCACTGAGTGCTCGGATGGCAGCCCCACCCCACGCTGTCGTTGGCCTCCTGATACGAGACCACCCGCCGCTCCGAATTCGGCCGTCCGTCACGCGGAATCATGAGGATGCCCGTGCTGACGACCGGAGTGACACCATCGACGCCCGTGGTCACGTACATCAGTTTGTAGGCGTCCAGATCCGCGGGCTTCACGCCGGTGAACAGGACATCCACCCGCTTCGCCTTCAACAGCGTGCCCGGCTTCTCGTCGCCGGTCAGCGGGGGCTCCTGATAGAACGGGTCGTCCGCGCGCAGGGCCTCGAACGCCTCCTGGGGTGAGGCCAGGGTCGCGCCGCGCAGCGTGCCCACGACGTAGCCGTTGAACACCTCGTCCAGGCCGGGGGTGCGGCTGGGCGTATCCGTCTGCGCCCCAGCGGTTCCCGCGACGCCCAGCGCCAACGCCACGACCACCACGACCAGAGTTCGTACCCGCATGTCAGTCCCCTTGCCCCGCGGGCTCCACCCGCAACTCGTTCGCCGCCGACAGCAGCAACTGCGGAATGTTCAACAACGGCCGATGCGATTCCAGCTGCACCTCGTACGGCGTCCGCAGCGTGGCTTCCAGTGCGGGCCAATTGTTCTCGACCTGCCACTTGTACTTGGGCAACAGTTCGCCGGTGATGTAGTCCCAGCGATCGTCGAGCACCGACCAGTTCCAGCTCGGCAGCGGCAGCACCAGGCGCAATGGTTCGCCGTTCGCGCCGGTGAAAGGCACTCGGACGGGCCGGAATTCGCGCGGCGGGATCACGCCCGCCACCGATGGCGATCCGGCCGCACCGCTGAGGTAGGTGATGGCCTCGCCGACGCTGCCCTTGTAGGCGCGGGTCTGATCCCACTGACCGCCGATGGCCCAATCCTGTTCGCGGCGCAGCAGGGTGGCGTTGCCCGTCGCCACGCGGTTCTCGTCGCCGGAGGCGATATCGCGCCACGCGCCCATGATGTCGTCGCCGAACAGGCCCGCCGCCTCGAATTCGCTCAGCGCGGGCAGGCCGCCGGTCACGTAGGCGTCGTGCATGGGCATCAGATCGGAGAAGATGTTCTTCTGCATCACCAGGATCATCCCCAGGATCCAGCGCAGATCCTCGGGCGTGATCCGGGTTCCGGCGTCGGCCAGCGCGCGCAACCCCTCCGGCAGCAGCGCGAGCGCCTGCGGGCCCGCGGTCTGCACGACCGCGTTCACAACGGTGCGGGCCGCGTCCGCGATTCCGGGCAGGTCGTAGATATCGCTCATCAATTCGAAATCGATGAGCCCGCCGCCGAAATCGGCCCCGACCTGACCGCCCATTCCGGCCCACTGCAATTCGCGATGGGCCAGTTGCAGGTCCTCGTAGTAACGGTAGGAGCGAATCAGGTTCTCGCGGTTGGCCTGCACGCCCGCGCGCGGATTCCAGGAGGCCAGATCGATCCCGGCCTTGGTGGTCGCGTCGACCAGCCAGTACTGGTACAGCAGCGCGGCGTATCGGGTCGGCGGCACGCCCCGCGAGCGCGCCTCGTCCAGCAGGCCCGCGAGTTCGCCCTCGTCATAGGGCAATTCGGGGTTGACCCCGCCCGGTCCCTGAGCCGCGTCGCGATTGACCAGCGGCAGATCCAGATAGTGGTAGAGATCGTCGGCCGCGACCGCGGTGCCCGCGGTCCCGAGTCCGAGCGTCAGCACTGCCGCGAGAGTCAATCCCGCGCCACGCACGAGCGCGCCGATGCGCATGGTGTTCAGCCTTCCGAGTTGGGATTACCGAGCGAACGAGTCAGGACACGCCGATCAGCCGTCGAATAGCCGATTTCCGCCCAGACGATAATTCACGATCGACCGAACTCCTTTACCGACGTGCCGAGAGTCACCGAGCGACTCCTGGGTTACGGGCAGGTTACCAACCGGTGGTCACGGCTGGCGGCGCGGGTCGCGAGGACACCGGAAGATCCTGTCCGGAAATCGAATTGGGTAATCACGTTTCGATAACACGCGCCACGCGCCCGCGACCGACCGCGTGCCGCCGCGCCGATTCTGGTTTTCCGGCGCTCCCACGCGGTACGGTCGGAACCCATGCGCATCGTTCCGGGGATCCTCCTCGCCGTGGCCGCGGTCGCCCTGTCGGCCTGTTCGAGCGGCGGCGGCGACACCACCGCGTCGTCGAGCCCGTCGACGCCCACCCCCGCACCCACCACCACGACGGAGACCACGACGACCAGCCGAACCGATTGCGGCGCGGGCTATCTCGCCCAGTTCTCCACCCGGCAGAAGCTGGCCCAGCTGCTCACCGTGGGCGTGGCGAGCGCCGCGGACGCGGAGAACGTGGTGCGCGCCGAGCAGATCGGCGGCATCTTCGTCGGCAGCTGGACCGACCCGGCGCTGTTGGCGGACAAGCAGATCGACCGCGTCAAGGCCACCGCCCGCACCCCGCTCATGGTCACCATCGACGAGGAGGGCGGGCGAGTCTCGCGGCTGGCCAACCAGATCGGGGCCGCGCCCTCGGCCCGGGTCACCGCGCAGACGGTCTCCGCCGACGACTTCTACACCCAGAGCCTCGCGCGCGGGCGGGCCATGAAGGACCTCGGCGTCACCGTCGATTTCGCGCCCGACGTGGATGTCAGTGCGCAACCGGACGATTCGGTGATCGGCGACCGGTCCTTCTCCACCGATCCCGCGGTGGTCACCGAGTACGCGGGCGCGTTCATCCGGGCCATGCACGACGCCGGGGTGGGCGCGGTCATGAAGCACTTCCCCGGCCACGGTTCCGGTTCGGGCGATTCGCACACCGGCGCGGTCCGCACGCCGCCGTTGGACCAGTTGCAGCAGGTCGACCTCGTGCCGTTCCGCAATCTGGTGGGTTCCGGCGCGGCGGTCATGGTCGGCCACCTCGACGTGCCCGGCCTCACCACGCCGGACACCCCGGCCAGCATCAGCCCGCAGGTCATGTCGCTGCTGCGGCAGGGCAGCGGCTACGGCGCGGCGCCCTTCGACGGGCCGATCTTCACCGACGACCTGAGCGGTATGGCCGCCATCACCAGCCGCATGGGCATCGCCGACGCGGTGGCCGCCGCGCTCGAGGCGGGCGCGGACAACGCCCTGTGGATCAGCACCGACGCGGTCACCCAGGTGCTGAACCGGTTGGAGCAGGAGGTCCGCGACGGCCGCCTGCCGCTGAAGCAGGTCGACGACTCCGTGCTGCGCATGGCCCGGTTCAAGGGCATCCCGCTGACCTGCTGATCACCGGCGAATCGTCGGCAATTGTGCCCAGTGGAACTTACCTTGGAGTAAGATAGGGGCTTCGACATGGGCTAGGGAGAGACGGATGGCAGGCGGAACGAAGCGGCTCCCTCGGGCGGTTCGTGAGCAGCAGATGCTGGACGCCGCCGTCGAGGTGTTCTCGCGCAAGGGTTATCACGACACCTCGATGGACGCCATCGCCGCCGAAGCCAAGATCTCCAAGCCCATGCTGTACCTGTACTACGGGTCCAAGGACGAGTTGTTCCGGGCCTGCATCCAGCGCGAGAGCATCCGGTTCATCGAGGCCGTCGCCGTCGCGGGCAACCCGAAGCTGACCCCGCACGAGCAGTTGCGCGCGGGGCTCGAGGCGTTTTTGTCCTATGTGGACAACAACCGGTTGTCCTGGCAGGTGCTCTACCGGCAGGCCCTCGGGCAGCAGCCGTTCGCCTCGGAGATCGCCAACAGCCGTGAGCGGGTGATCGAGCTGACCGCGAAGCTGCTCGAGTCCAGTGCCAAATACGCCGAGCCGGGGACGAATTTCGACATCGTGTCGGTCGCGGTGATCGGCGCGGGCGAGGCCATCGCCGACCGGATCGCCAGCGGTGAGGTGGATGTGGCCGAGGCGGTCGATCTGCTCGACAATCTGGCCTGGCGTGGTCTGGCGGGCAAGAAGAAGGCCGAATAGAGTTCATGATCGAGTGACGGGACGGCCGCATCCGGCCGCTGAGCTTCGGGACGGATGTGTTCGGACTTCTCACCCCCTGCGCGCACCACGCGGGCGACCACGGCATCGACGCGCGCGAATGGCATTCCCAGCTCTGCGGCCTGTGCCTCGGCCTGCGCGACACCCACGGCCAAACCGCCCGCGCCGCAACCAATACCGACGCCGTCGTGCTGAGCATCCTCACCGAGGCGCAATCCCCCGCGGCCACGGCCCGCACGACCACCGGCCCCTGCGCCCTGCGCGGCCTGCGCCGCACCAGCGTCGCGCCCGCCGACTCCCCCGGCGTCCGGCTGGCCGCCACCGCGTCCCTGCTGCTGGGCGCGGCCAAGATTCGCGACCGCGTGGACGACGGCGAGGCCGGTTGGGCCGGACGCCCGATGGCCCTGGTCGCCGACCGCTGGTTCGACCGCGCCCGCACGAGCGCGGCCCCCCTCGGCCTCGATATCGAACCGCTCATCGCCGCCATCCGCACCCAGGCCGCGACCGAGCGCGCGCTAACCCGAAACCCTTGCGGTGCTGACGGTTTCGCCGCTCCCATCAGTGCGGAGACCGCAGCCGAGCCCGATCACCCGCTCCGCGACGCCCTCGACGACCGAGGCGCGAGCGCCGAACATCCGCACTGCGACGCGGGCCGCGACACCATGGCCGACCAAGGCGCGAGCGCTGAACACCGGCACCGGGACGCGGGCCGCGACACCATCAGCGACCAAGGCGTAAGCGCCGAACACCCGCACTGCGACACCGCCAGCGACCAAGGCGCGAGCGCCGAACACCTGCACCGGAAAGCGGCCCTCGACGGCCGGGTAGGCGACGAGCGTGGGTTGGCGGCGCTGACCGCCGCGACCCAGTTGTGCGCGGCCGAATTGTTCGGGCACACAGCCGTTCTGGCGGGGCGGACCGAGAATCGGGACGCGTTGTGGGAGGCCGGGTGGCATTTCGGGCGGATCGCGCATCTGGCCGACGCGATCGAGGATTTGGACGAGGACGCGCGGCGGGGGCGGTTCAATCCGTTGACGGCGACCGGGACCTCCCGGGAGCGGGCGTACGAGCTTGTGCGGGAATCGGATTCGCGGATCCGGGCGGCGCTCGGCCGGGCGGGGTTGAGCGAGGCGGGGCTGGTGCGGTGGTGGTTGCTCGATCCGTTGCGCGGGGTGGTGTGGACCCTGCGGCGGGCGGCGGGGCTGGCGTGCGGATGTGCTCGGGGAGCGGCCTGTTCGGTCGGGGCGGCGGCGGGGACGGTCGCGCTGCTGGGACAGCCGATGATGCACGCGTCGGGGAAGTCGGTGCGCCCGGAGCAGCCCGGCCTGCTGGAGGGCATCGGGATCATCTGCACGCAGTACTGCACCGGATACGCCTGCTGCGCCGAGCACACCCGCCCGTGCAGCGGCGAACGGCGGCGGGCGTGGTCGGATCGCTGCGATTGCGACTGCGATCCGGGGTGCGGCGACTGCGGTGAGTGCTGCAACTGCTGCGACTGCGGGTGCGACTGCGGCTGCTGAAATCCGCTGGGCCACAGCGCGTCCGCGGGCGGATCGGATCCCCCGTGCGATCCGATCCGCCCGCGGCCCGGCTCAGCGCAGTGTCGCGGTGAGGTGCGGGTACCCCTTCTTCGGGTGCTTGAGCGACAGATCCCAGCCGCCCTCGACCTGATCGGCGTACACGTTCACCGTCGACGGCAGCAGGATGGGCTTGCCGAACTTCACCGCGTAGGTGGTCCGCGCGGGGATCCGGCCCTCGATCGCGCCGAGAACCGCGGCGCACGACCACATTCCGTGCGCGATCGCGCGCGGGAACCCGAACGCCTTGGCGCTCAACGCCGACATGTGGATGGGATTGCGATCGCCCGCGGCCGCGGCGTAGCGGTGGATCAACGGCTGATCGACCTTCAACGTGCGCAGCGGCGGCGGGGGCACCTCCTCCGGCTTGGGCTCGGGCTTCGGGCCGCCCGACAGCGACGTCCGCTGCTGGTGCAGGAAGGTGGTCACCTGCCGCCACACCAGTTCCCGGCCCACCTTGACCTCGCTGATCGCGTCGACCAGCAGACCGCGCGGATGCTCACGCAGATTCTCCACGTGCGCGTGGATGTCCAGCGGCTCGCTGACCGAGATCTCGCGGGTGCGCTCGATCAGGTTCTCCGCGTGCACCGCGCCGACCGCGATGAACGGGAAGTCCCGCGCGGCGACCAGCTGGGTGACCACCGGGAAGGTGAGCACGAACGGATAGGTCAGCGGCAGCGCGTCCCCGAACCGCAACCCGGTCGCGTGGCAGTAGGCGGCCAGATTGTCCGGATCGACGCGGAAGTTCCGCAATTCGACCGCGCGATCGGGGATTTCGGGTTTGCGCGCCGAGACCAGCGGCAGCGGCAGGGCGCCCAGCGCCGCCTTGAGGTAGAGGCCGCCGAGCTTGGGTGGCTCGGACAGCGAGATGGTCTCGGTCATCTCAGGCTCCGATCATGGCCTGGCCGCACACGCGAACCACGTTGCCGCTCACCGCGTTCGAGGCCGGGCTGGCGAAGTAGGCGATGGTCTCGGCGACGTCGACGGTCTGGCCGCCCTGCAGCAGCGAGCTGAGCAGGCGGCCCGCCTCGCGGGTGCCCACCGGGATGGCCGCGGTCATGGCGGTCTCGATGAAGCCCGGGGCGACGGCGTTGATGGTGATGCCCTTCTCGGCCAGCTTCGGGGCCTCGGCGTTCACCATGCCGATGACGCCCGCCTTGGACGCGCCGTAGTTGGTCTGGCCGCGGTTGCCCGCGATGCCCGCGATCGAGGAGACGTCGATCACCCGGCCGCCCTCCTTCAGCGCGCCCTTGGCCACCAGACCCTCCGTAATGCGGTGCGGGGCGGCCAGATTCACGTTCAGCACCGAGTTCCAGCGCGCGTCGTCCATGTTGGCGAGCAGCTTGTCCCGGGTGATGCCGGCGTTGTGCACGATGATGTCGATGCCGCCGAACCGCTCGGTGGCGAACGCGGCCAGCTTGTCCGCGGCGTCGGGGGCGGTGACGTCGACCGCGATGGATACGCCGCCGACCTTGTTGGCGGTCTCGGCGAGCGCCTCCCCGGCGGCCGGGATGTCGGCCACGATGACCTTCGCGCCGTCGCGGGCGAAGACCTCGGCGATGGTCGCGCCGATGCCGCGCGCGGCGCCGGTGACCACGGCGACCTTGCCGTCCAGCGGCTTGGCCCAGTCGATTCCGGCGGCGGCGTTGTCGTCCTTGCCGACGCGGAAGACCTGGCCGTCGACGAAGGCCGACTTGGCCGAGAGCACGAAGCGCAGGGTGGACTCCAGGCCCGTCGCGCCCGCGGCGGCCTCGGGGTGCAGGTACACCAGGTTCGAGGTGGCGCCGCGCAGCAGCTCCTTACCCACGCTGCGGGTGAAGCCCTCGAGCGCGCGCTGGGCGATCTGGCCCTCGACGCTGCCCGCGAGTTCGGGGGTGGTGCCGATGACGAGCACGCGCCCGGACGGGGCGATGCTGCGCATGGCGGGCTGGAAGAACTGGAACAGCTGCTCGAGCTCCTCGACCGAATTGAGTCCGGTGGCGTCGAAGACGAGCGCGCCGAACTTCACGCCGGGGCTGACGGAGTCGACGAACGTGTAGTCCGACAACAGGTTCCGCACGGCGTCGGCGACGCGGCCCTTGCCGCCGAGCAGCACCGGACCCGGCAGGGCCGGTTCACCCGGGGTGTAGCGGCGCAGCTTCTCCGGCTGCGGCAACCCCAGCTTGCTCGCCAGGAAGTGACCGGGGGCCGAGTTGACGAACGATCCGTACAGGTTGGGAGCGCCCTTGTTCTTGCTGGCTGCCACTTTTCCTACCTTTTCCTTCGTGTCGGATGAGGTCCGGTGTCGACAATTAACTTACTCCAGAGTAAGTTTAATGTAAACCGACGTCGAGACATGTGGAGACTCGAGTGACCAGCAAAGCCCGTTCGACGAAGGCCGCGTCCGCGAGCGGCGGGGCCAAGTCCACCAAGCAGACCCGTCCCGTCGCCGTTCTGGGCGGTAATCGCATCCCGTTCGCGCGGTCGGACGGCCGCTACGCCCACGCCTCCAACCAGGACATGTTCACCGCCGCGCTGAACGGTCTGGTGAGCCGCTTCGGCCTGCAGGGCGAGCGGCTCGGCATGGTCGTCGGCGGCGCGGTGCTCAAGCGCGTCGGCGAGCACGGCATGATCCGCGAGAGCGTGCTCGGCAGCGAGCTGTCGCCCTACACCCCCGCCCACGATCTGCAGCTGGCCTGCGGCACCGGGTTGCAGTCGATCGTCACGGTCGGCGACGCGATCGCGCTGGGCCGCATCGAGGCCGGCGTCGGCGGCGGCACCGACACCACCTCCGACGCGCCGATCGGGGTGAGCGAGCCGATGCGCGAGTGGATGCTCGACGCCAATCGGGCCAAGAAGAACTCCGACTACGTCAAGCTGGTCGGCCGGTTGCGGCCGAGCATGGTCGGCATCGAGATCCCGCGCAACGCCGAGCCGCGCACGGGTCTGTCGATGGGCGAGCACGCGGCCATCACGGCCAAGGAGTTCGGCATCGCCCGCGAGGCGCAGGACGAGCTGGCCTACCTGTCGCACAAGAACATGGCCGCCGCCTACGACCGCGGCTTCTTCGACGATCTGGTCACCCCGTTCCTGGGCCTGACCCGCGACGACAACCTGCGGCCGAACTCCTCGCTGGAGAAGCTGGCCACGCTCAAGCCGGTGTTCGGCACCAAGCTGGGCGACGCGACCATGACCGCGGGCAACTCCACCCCGCTCACCGACGGCGCGTCGGCGGCGCTGCTGTCGAGCGAGGAGTGGGCCGCCGAGCGCAACCTGACGCCGCTGGCCTATCTGGTCGACAGCGAGGTCGCCGCGGTCGACTACGTGTGGGGTCCGGACGGGCTGCTGATGGCCCCGACCTACGCGGTGCCGCGGCTGCTGGCGCGCAACGGACTCACGTTGCAGGACTTCGACTTCTACGAGATCCACGAGGCGTTCGCCTCGGTGGTCCTCGCGACGTTGCAGGCGTGGGAATCCGACCAGTACTGCAAGGAGCGCCTGGGCCTGGACGGCGCGCTGGGTCCGATCGACCGCAGCAAGCTCAATGTCAACGGCTCCTCGCTGGCGGCCGGTCACCCGTTCGCGGCCACCGGCGGCCGCATCATCGCCCAGGCCGCCAAGCAGCTGGCGGAGAAGGGCTCCGGCCGCGCGCTGATCTCCATCTGCGCCGCGGGCGGCCAGGGCGTGGTGGCCATCCTGGAACGCTGATTCGGAATGCCCTGCCCTGCGCCCTGGAGGGCACAGGGCAGGGACAAATGAGCGCGGCCCGAGGCGGGGCGGGGCGGGGACAGAAAACGAGCGCGGCCCGAGGCGGGGACAGAAAACGAGGGCGTCCTGAGGAGAGCCCGGCGCGTCGCGTGATGCGCGAATGAGCTCGCGCGCGGCCTGGTTCGGTGGCATGGCCTCATCCGACCGGGCGTGGGTAGTGGTCGGTGACGTGGCGGCGGGACAGGTCGAAGGTGCGGCGGGCGAGGGCGGTGATGCTGGTGCCGTCGTAGCCGGAGACGGCGGTGTGGAGGGTGTCGTGCAGGGGGGCGGTCCAGTGGGTGGGGATGCCGCTCGCGCCCGCGAGGACGCCCGCGACCGATCCGGCCGTGGCGCCGTTGGAGTCGGTGTCCCAGCCGCCCTGCACGGTCAGGCCGATGGTGGTGGTGAAATCGCCCGCGCCCCAGAGTAATCCGGCGGTGATGACGCAGGCGTTGCCGATCGCGTGCACCCAGTTGTAGTGCCCGTGGCGGGCGTGGATCGCGGCGAGGGCCGTGTCCCAGCCCATTCCGCGTCGATGGTCGTCGAGCACCTCCGAGATCGCCCGCGCCAGACGGGAATTCGCGGGGATCACGCGCTGGGCGACGTCGAGCGCGGCGGCCGCCGATCCGGCCGTGAACGCGGCGGCCACCAGGGCCGCGCCCCAGCTCGCCGCCCAGACGCCGTTGCCGGTGTGCGAGACCGCCGCGTCGCGGGCGGCGAGTTCGGCGGCGCGGATCGGATCGCCGGGGCACACGTAGCCGTAGACGTCGGCCCGGATGAGCGCGCCGATCCATTCCCGATAGGGGTTGCGGTGGCGGGCCGTCTCGGGCGGGGCGAAGCCGTCGATGAGATTGCGGTAGGCCACTCGCTCGGCGGTGTAGGTCTGCAGGAACGGCAGCAGTTCCAGCCACTGGCCCGCCACGTCGGCGGCGGTGAACCCCCAGCCCTGCTGTTCGAGCAGGTGCAGACCGAGCACCGTGTAGTCCAGATCGTCGTCGCGAGGGCAGCCGTCGACGCGGTCGCGGGTGGACTCGGGCCAATTGCCCTGGAGCCGAGGGCCTTCCGGCATCGGGGACAGGACGGGCACATAGTCGGTCAGCGGGTAGGCGTCGGCGCGCTCGAGATAGGCGCGGATGCGCCCGGGGGACCACAGCACCCCGTTCTCGAGCGGTTTGCCCAGGGTGCAGCCCACGCAGCGGCCGAGCCAGCCGCCGAGGACGCGGTCGTAGAGCCGGGTCGGCACGGGCGGGTCGCCGGGCGCGGGCGGGTCCTCGACCGGATCGCCGTCCTCGACGTAGGGCCACGACGGATCGCGCGGCGCGGATTCGACGCGGTCGAGCAGCCGCCAGCAGGCCCCGTCGTCGGCGATCGGGGCCCCGGCGAGATCGTGCACCTCCTCGCCGAAATCGTCCACGCGGAAACCGGATTCACGGCGCTGCGACCATTCGAAGTACAGCAGGGCGCGCGGGTCCCCTTCCGGGTGCCGGAAGTGGGCCGTATCGATGAATTCCATGACCTTCACAGGATGGTGATGACCGCCGCGACGAGCTCGGACAGCAAGGGCAGCGATTCGTCACGCTGCGGGGGCCGAGCCCACCAGCGCCCCTCGTGGGTATGCCGGCCGAAACCGGTGGGCAGGATGACGTTGCTGCGATGCGGGCCGATATCCACGCCGTGACGCTCCAGTTGGACAGTGCATTCCAGGGGAGGGTACCCATCGAAGACCGCGAGGAACGTCCGTCGCGCCGGTCGATCCCGCACCAGCACCGGCCCCGCGGTGCCGCGCCGGATCATCTCGTCGAGTATCAACGCGCCCAACGGTTCCGGCGTGTTCACCGCCGCGATGGAATCCACCAGCGGTAACACGACGAATCCAGGGGAGGTGACGTGCACCCGCGGGAAGCCGAACACATACCGATACACCGCAGCCCAATCCTGCGGGGTGACAAGCTCTTCCAACCGCACGACAACCTCGCTCGGCGCTCTCCGTACCGACATCCCTGCCCCGACGTCGGTGATGGTGCTGACAGTCAATCCCGAAACGTCCGGTGTGGCAGCGATTTCGGTGAATCGTTAGCGAATTGTCGAAGACCGCTCCGTGCCGGAGGCATACGGACCGGACGTCCCGCACTTCCGGATGGATACGACAATGATTCGATCACCTTTTCCCATCGCGACCGGAAAATGCCGAGGCGATACCCTCGGATGCCCGTTTTCCGGCGGCTCCCCGGGTACGCTCGGGCA
This sequence comes from Nocardia sp. NPDC003482, assembly GCF_053588115.1. Lineage (NCBI taxonomy): Bacteria > Bacillati > Actinomycetota > Actinomycetes > Mycobacteriales > Nocardiaceae > Nocardia > Nocardia sp. NPDC003482. The sequence continues at coordinate 91,500 of NZ_JBSFPI010000007.1, read as the reverse complement.
CGTAGCCGACCGCTGAACCTGGGAGGTTCGTCATGGCGTGCGATCTGATGCTCATCGCCTACGACGGTTCCGAGAATGCGAAACGAGCCGTCGAGTACGCGGGCCGATTCCTGTCGGCGACCAAGGCGATCGTGCTGACCGCCTGGGAGCCGATGGTGCGCCAGGCCGCGCGCATCTCCGGCCTGTCGGGTGTCACGCAACCGGAATGGATCGGCGACGAGGAGATCGAGGACGTGGCCTACGTCGACGCCAAACAGGTCAATACCGAGGGCGTGCGGCTGGCCAAACTCGCCGGGTTGAATGCCGAGGCGCGCACGGTGGAATGCACCTCGACGATCTGGAATGCGATCGTCGACGTCGCCGACGAACTCGATGTGGACATCATCGTCGCGGGGACGCGGGGGGCCACCGGAATTCGCGCGTTACTGCACTCCAGCGTCGCCGAGGCGGTCCTCAAACACTGCCACCGTCCCATTCTGCTGGTGCCGCCGGGCCGAAATCCGGTCGGGCACGAGCATTGACGGGCGGATTGAGATATTGATCGCTGTCCGGCCGTTCGGGCGGAATGCGGGGGCTATGGTCGGGTCATGGACGGCTTTCTCCTCGCGCAACCCGGAGGTGTGATCCGGACGTCGGGAATCCGGCGCACCTTCGACGACGCCGGGCGGGCCGCCACGGCACTGCGCGCGGGAGCCGGGCTCGTGGTCGGGGCGCTGGCGTTCGACCCCCGCGAACGCGCCGCGCTGTGCGAGCCCGAGCGCGCCGAACGCACCGCCGGGCCGTGGCGTCCGGCCGCGCCGCCGGAGCCGCCGCCGGTGCGGGTGGTCACCGAAATGCCCAGTCCCGCCGAACATGTCGCGCGCGTGACGAAACTCGTCGAGCAGCTCTCCGATCCCGGGCAGCCGCTGCGCAAGGTGGTCGCGGCCCGCTCACTGCTGCTCGCCGCGGACGCCCCGCTCGATCCGGTGGTCGTGGCGGCGCGGTTGCTGACACGGCATCCGCGGGCCAATGTCTTCGCCGTCGATCTGGGTCCGGCGGGGCGGCCCGGCGCGACCCTGGTCGGCGCGACGCCGGAGGTGCTGGTCGCGCGGCACGGCGATACCGTCACCCTGCGTCCGCTCGCGGGCACCGCCCCCCGGCATCCGGATCCGGGGATCGATGCCGAGCGTTCGCGAGAGTTGTTGGCCAGCACCAAGAATCGCGCCGAGCACGCCTTCGTCATCGACTGGATCCGCGAGCGCCTCACCCCGGTCTGCGCCGAACTCGACGTGCCCGCCGAGCCCGAGTTGATCAGCACGGCCGAGGTGTGGCATCTGGCCACCCCGATCCGCGGGCGCCTGCGCGATCCGGAGGTGACCGCGCTCGAGCTGGCGGTCCTGTTGCATCCCACCCCCGCCGTCTGCGGCACCCCGACCGAACTGGCCCTCGAGACGATCACCGGGCTGGAGGAGGACCGCGGCTTCTACGGCGGCGCGGTCGGCTGGTGCGACGGCCGCGGCGACGGCGAGTGGGTGGTGGCGATCCGGTGCGCCGAACTGTCCGCCGACGGCCGCACGGTCCGCGCGTTCGGCGGCGGCGGCATCGTCGCCGACTCCGACCCCCGGGCCGAACTCGACGAGACCACGGCCAAATTGCGCACTCTGCTCGGCGGGCTGCGCTGCGAACTGCCGCCCGCCTGACCCGCCCGACTGCCCGGTCCGTACGCCATGTTGTAGGTTGGCTCGGAATACGACTGTGTCGACCATGTGGGAGTGCCGCGATGAAGTTTGCCGTTCCTGGGGTAGCGAGCGCCGTCGCCGGGGCTGTGCTCGGTGCCGTCGCGGTGTTCGTCATCACGCTGGCGGCGCAGCAGAATTCGCGGCCCGAGGTGGATCGCAGCGGCAACGCCTCCTCGTCGCTGCTCAACAACGTTGAGTACGGCGCACGCTGATTCGCCCTCTCGCGTCGATCCGGCAGCACCGCTAGGGGCGCGCTGGGTCGTCGGCACGGTCGTCGCGGCGTTCCTGCTCACCTTCGCGCAGGCGCCCGGAAACACCGTCGCCGACACGAAATACGATCTCGCCCAGAACCCGCTGGGCTTCCTGGCCCGCGCGGCGCACCTGTGGAGCAGTCAGGCCCCGATGGGGCAGGTGCAGAATCAGGCGTACGGCTACTTCTTCCCGCACGGCGCGTTCTTCTCCCTCGGCCATGTGCTCGGATTGCCCGCGTGGGTGACCCAGCGGATCTGGTGGGCGCTGCTGATCCTGGCGGGCTTCTGGGGGATCGTCCGGCTGTGCGAGGCGCTGGGCATCGGCTCGCGCGGATCGCGGGTGGTCGCGGCGGTGGCGTTCGCGCTGTCGCCGCGCGTGCTGACCACCATCGGATCGATCTCCTCGGAGACGCTGCCGATGATGCTCGCGCCCTGGGTGTTGCTGGCCCCGGCCGCGCTGGGCCGCATGCGGTTGCCGCGCCGGGGCGCGGCCTCACCCGCGGGCAGCGCGCTCGCGCTCGCGTTGATGGGCGCGGTGAACGCGGTGGCGACCGCGGCCGCGTTCCTGCCCGCCGCGCTGTGGTGGATCTCGTATCGGCCGGACCGGAATTGGTGGCGCTTCACCCGGGTGTGGCTTCCGCTGCTGGTGCTCGCCACATGCTGGTGGGTGGTGCCGCTGCTGGTGCTCGGCAAGGTGAGTCCGCCGTTCCTGGACTACATCGAATCCTCCGGGGTGACCACCCAGTGGGCGTCGCTGGGTGAGGTGCTGCGCGGCACCGACAGTTGGACGCCGTTCGTCTCGCCGGAGCGGATCGCGGGGGCGGTGCTGGTCACCCAGCCCGCGGCGGTGCTGGCGACCGGACTGCTGGCGGCGGCCGGGACGGCCGGGCTCGCCCTGCGGTCCATGCCGTGCCGCGGCCGGTTCACCCTCGTCCTGATCGTGGGACTGGTCGGGATCTGCGCCGGATACGCCGGGCAATTGGGCGGGCCGTTCGCCGAATCGGTGCGGATGTTCCTGGATTCCGGCGGCGCGCCGCTGCGCAATGTGCACAAGCTCGAACCGTTGATCCGGATTCCGCTGGTGGTCGGGCTGGCGCATCTGCTGCGCCGGGTGCCGCTGCCCGCGTCGGTCCGAATGCCGGTGTGGCGCAATGCCTTCGCCCATCCCGAGCGGGACCGGATGGTCGCGGTCACCGCGCTGATCCTGGCCGCGCTGACGCTGGCGACCTCGCTGGCGTGGACCAGCCGACTCGCCCCGCGCGGCGCGTACGACGCGGTACCGGGCTACTGGCGGCAGACCGCGCAATGGCTGGCGCACAACGCCTCCGACACCCGCGCGCTGGTGGTGCCGGGCGCGCCGTTCGGCAGTCAGATCTGGGGACTGACCCGCGACGAACCGTTGCAGGCGCTGGCCACGACCCCGTGGGCGGTGCGCGACGCGGTGCCGCTCACCCCGCCGGGCGCGATCCGGGCCATGGATTCGGTGCAGCGGCTCATCGCCGACGGGCGGGCCTCGACCGCGCTCGCGCCGACCCTGATCGATCAGGGCATCGGAATCCTGGTGCTGCGCAACGATCTCGACCCGGACACCTCGCGCTCGACCCGCCCGATGCTGGCGCACGCGGCGATCGAGGGTTCGCCGGGGCTGACGAAGGTCGCCGAATTCGGCAACGATATCGAGGTCGGACACGGCGACGGGCTGGTCACCGACGGTGATCTGCGGCCGACGTATCCGGCGATCGAGATCTATCGGGTGACCACCCCGCGGCCCGGCACGCCCGTCGAACCGCGCAGCGGGACAGGCGCTCCCGGATCGTTCCCCGGCGCCTACACGGTGCCGCTCGGTTCGGTGCCCGTCGTGCAGGGCGGACCCGAGGTGCTGGAACGGCTGCGCCGCACGGCCGCCGCGCCGAACGGTCCCGCCCTGCTGGCCGCCGACGCGCGGCAGGCGGGGCTGGCGAACCCGTCGGTGACGGTCACCGACACCCCGATGGATCGCGAAACCGATTTCGGGAAGGTGGACAACCACAACTCGGCCCTGCGCGCGCCGACCGACGCCCGCCGGACACACAACCTCGTGCCGGACTACGCGGTGCCGGGCGAACGGCTCGTCGAGGGCGAATGGTCGGGGGCCGTGGTGACCGCGTCGAGCTCGGCCGCCGACGCCACCCAGCTCGGCGGGTCCGCGCCGGGCAGTTCCACCGCCGCCGCGGTCGACGGCGATCCGACCACGGCCTGGCTGAGCAACAGCGCGGAAACCGCTGTGGGGCAATGGCTTCGGCTTCAGCTGGCACAGCCGGTCCGGGTCGGGGTGCTGCATGTGACGACCAGTCCGGCCGCCATCGGCGATCCCGTGAAGTGGATCGAGGTGCGCACCGCGGGCGGTACGGTCGCCGCGCGCATCACCGAACCCGGTGCGCCTGTGACGGTTTCGCTGCCGCCGGGCAGCACCGACTGGCTCACCGTCACCGCGACCCGCACCGAGAACGGCACGGGCGGTGGACAGTTCGGGATCAGCGAGATCTCTCTCGAGGACTACGCCGATCGGGAGAATCCGCGGGCGGTGGAGATCCGGCATCGCACGGTGCTGCCGCCGGTGGCGGCGGACACGCGCGTGCGGGGATGGAGTCTGGGGCAGGAATTCCCCGGGCGCGCAGGCTGTTTCGACGCACCCGACCGGGTGCGGTGCAGTAAGGGGCTGGGCCTGCCCGCCGAGGAACCGGGGGCGTTCGAGCGGACCCTCCAGGTGCCCGAACCCATGACCGTCACGCCGGGGCTGACCGTCCGCGCGCGGCAGGGGCCCGCGCTCGAGGCGCTGCTCACCGATCCCGACCGGCCCGTCGCCCGCGGCAAGGCCGATGTCGCGGATCTGCGCGGATCGGCGTTCGCGGCGACCGACGGCGATCCGCGCACGAGCTGGATCGCGCCCGAGGAGGATGTGCGCGCTCCGGCCGGGGCCAAGCCGACGCTGACCCTGTGGCTGCCGCGGGCGGAGCTGGTGACCGGATTGGACGTGACGCCGTCTCCGGGGGCGCTGCCCGCGCGGCCCACCTCCGTCGCGGTGAATCTCGGCGACGGGCCGCAGGTGCGCGAGATCGATCCGGACGCCGAGCCCGGGACGCCGGTGCGGGTGCCGCTGGAGCCGCGGGTCACCGATCGGATCGAGCTGAGCATCGACAGCTGGAAGCCCGTATTGGACCGCAACGCACTGGGTTTCACGCAGGAGCAGCCGCCGGGGCTGGCGGAGGTCGCGGTGCTGGGGCCGGATCTGCCGCCGTCCGGCGGGCCGGACCGGCCCGTCACCGTCGACTGCGAGCACGGGCCGACGCTCATGGTGGCCGGGCGCGTCGTGCACACGTCGGTGACCGCGACGATGGACCAATTGCGTTCCGGGGCACCGGTTCCCGCGCGGGTTTGCGCCGGGGACGGCGATCCGGTGGAGCTGCCCGTGGGCCGGGTCGACACCGCGGTCTCCCCCGGCGACCTGTTCTCCGTCGACGAACTGCGCCTGGACCGCACCTCCGACGTCACCCAGCCCGTCGCCGCTCCGCCCGGCACCCGGCTGCTGGTCCTGCCGTTGAGCACGAATGTCGGCTGGCGGGCGCGGACCGGCGACGGGCACGTCCTCACCCCGATCGTCGTGGACGGCTGGGAACAGGGCTGGCTGCTGCCCGCCGACGCCGCCGGGCCGGTGACCATCGACTTTCCCGTGGATCGCTGGTACCGGTGGGCGATTTTCGGGGGGCTGGTGTTGTTGATTCCGTTGTTGGCGTTGGCGATTCCGGGGCGGCGACGGAGAGGCACCGCTCGTCCGCCGGAGGCAACGAGTAGGACTGCGGACGCCGTCGCCACGGAAGAACCACTGCCGCAGGCGGATTCGTCGGCGTTTAGTCGGACGACGGCTGGCGACGGCTTCCCGCCTCGGGCGGATCGGGCGCCGGCGTCGGCACGGACGGCGGAAGACGAACTGCCGCATCATGATTCGCGGCCTGGGGCAGCCGCAGGCGAGCCGCCGCGGCCGTGGCGGGCTCGGGTCGTGGGAGCGGTGGGGTTGGTCGCGGCGGCGGGAGTGATCTCCGGCCCGGTGGGGGTCGGGTTGGCGGGGGCCGGGCTGGTCGCGGCGTGGCTCTTCCCGGCGGTGATGCCCCGGGTGTGGGTGGCGCTGGCCGGGTCGGGGACCGCGGTGTCGGCGGCGGCCTTGTCGACGGGGCCGTGGCGTGCGCCCGGAGGGTATATGGGCGGGTCGTTGTGGGTGCAGTTCCCGGCCCTGGTGGCGGTGGTGGCCGCGGGGCTGGCGGCGCTCAGCCGAAACGGCGGCGAACCCAGTGGCGGACGGGTTCTTCCACGAGTGCGTAGCTGGCGGCGGCGAGGGGGACGGTGAACGCGATGGTCAGGACGAGGACGTGCAGGAAGCCGCCCGCGAACGGGATCATGCCGAACACCGGGAAGATGATGGCCAGCACCGCCAGATGCCAGATGAAGATGCCGTAGGACCAGCGGCCCAAAGTCGCGGCCACGCGGCTCTCCAGCCAGCGGTGCCGCCCGTCGCCCAGGACCAGGGGGGCGAGCAGGCCGAACCCGATCAGCGCGCCGAGCCCCATCTTCACGACGTACTGCCACGGCTCGCCGCGGGTCAGCCCGACCGGTCCGGCCAGTTCGGTCGCGGCCAGCGCGAACGCGACCACCGCGAGAGACCACATGGCCCAACGGTTTCCGAGGATCCGCCACGCGCGCGGCGACTCGTCCTCGACCAGTTCGGCGAGCACCATGCCCGCCGCGAACCACGGTAGATAGCCGGGCAGCCAGTTGTCGGCGTGGATCGCGTCGGGCGTCGGCACCGGCACCAGATTCCAGCCGAGGCCGACGATCCCCAGCCCCGCGACCGTCGCCACCCGCCAGCGCGGCGAGCGCAGCCGCACCAGCGCCCACGCCAGCACCGGCAAGACGAGATAGAAGGCCACCTCGACCGACAGGCTCCACATCTGGGTGAGCCCGTCGGTCAGCGTCAACGGCACGAACACCTGCACCAGAGCCAGATTCGCGAACCACACCCGCCAACCCGCCGACGCCGCCGCCGACGGCAGCAGGATCAGCACCGCGCACACCACCACCCAGTAGGCGGGCAGGATGCGGGCCGCGCGATGCAGCAGATAGCGACCCGCCGACGGCGCGGCGCCCCGGCCCCGCGCGGCGGCCGCGTGCGGACGCCACAACAGGAAGCCCGACAGTCCGAAGAACACGGCCACCGCCATATCGAAGCGCTCCCACACCCGGCCCAGCACCGGCATGGAGGTCGCGCCGGTCTGAAACGCCGCATGGGTCAACAACACTCCCAGCGCCGCCAGCGCGCGCATCCCCTCCAACGCGGGCACGAACGCGCGCGGCGCCACCCGCGCGGGCGCGGGGGAAATCGGTGCGGCGGCGTCGGTCACGGTGGCTGTCATCGCGCTCCAGTGTGCCCGGTAACAGCGGGCGCGCGAATTCCCACTCGGATTCGGGAACTTTCGGCACTCGGCTCGCCACTGTAGGGTGCGCGGCTGTTAGTGTCGGGGCTCACGGCGGCAGTGACCGCCCGGTAACGGCCTGTTCGACGACGAGGAGAGTTTGCATGGCACTCGGTGCCGGTACCAAGAGGACGGTGGCCTGCGTGCTCGTAGGGCTCGGCACGCTGCTGATCGTCGCGGCAGTGCTGACCCCCACGTATGCGGTCTCACAGCTGGCCAAGACTCCCCTCGATCTCGAGATCACGACCATCGCCACCAACAATCCGAACGCGCCCAGCGAGGTGCTGGACTCGAAGTCGCTGACCTCGGGCACGGATCCGGCGAAGGTCGACAAGAACGTCTCGCTGATCTCGCAGCGCTTCCTCACCGTCGAGGATCCGTCGGACAAGAAGAATATGACCATTCAGGCCGGTCAAACGCTGCGACGCATCGACAAGCAGGGCGACACCGGCCTGCTCACCGCGACCATCGACCGGGTGACCATCGACCGCAAGACCGGGATGCCGATCGATTCGGACCCCAACGGTTCCATCGCGGTCACGGTGAACAGCAAGGGTGAGAGCGTCGCGGATCCGGTGCAGCACACCGGTTTGCAGTACCGCTTCCCGATCGGCACGGAGAAGAAGGACTACCCCTACTTCGATCTGAACGTGCGCAAGACCTTCGACATCAAGTTCCTGGAGGAGACCGAGATCAACGATCTGAAGGTCTACCACTTCCAGCAGCAGGTCCCCGTCACCGATCTGGCCAAGGTGGTCAACTCACCCACCAACCGGCTCACCCTGCCCGCCGCCAAGTGGGGCGTCGAGGGTGACGGGGATGTGACCATGGACCGCTTCTACTCCAACACCCGCGACGTGTGGGTCGAGCCCAAGACCGGCACGGTCATCAAGGGCGGCGAGCAGCTCAATATCTTCTACGCGCGTTCGGGTGACAAGCCCGAGGTCACCGCGCTGAAGTCGAATGTGGTGTTCGACGACAAGACGATCGACTCGCAGATCGCGGAGGCGAAGAAGTACAGCGACGAGATCTCGCTGTACAGCCGGGTGTTGCCGATCGTGCTCGGGGTGATCGGGGCGGTGCTGTTGATCGCGGGGATCGTGCTCGGGTTGCTCGGGGGCGGGGATGACAAGCCGGGGCGGGTGGTGCGGAAACGGCCGGCCGGTGGGGCTACGGTCGCTGATGACAATCCGACCCAGCAGATTGATATGGGGCGGCGGCTTTAGGGGTTGGGTGGTGGCCCCTCGGAGAGTGTCTCCGGGGGGTCATTTTTGTTTTCGGGGTTCAGTGCTCCGGCTGCGGTATGTGGTTGCTGTCGCGGCGGCATCTCGCGGCGTTCGGCGGTGGGCGTAACCTGAGCGCAGGGCTTGTTCGGTCGGGCGTACGTCAACTCAACTCTGTTGACTTGCAAGCGTTTTCGGCTGGGTGGACAGAACGAAGGCGATGAGGGCGGCGGTGACCGTGGCGGTGACGGCGGTCGTGAGCGCGATCAAGGCGGGGAGGGAGTGAATCACGGTGAGCGCCAAGGCGATTTCGATCCCCAGGCCCACCCAGGTGAGGACGGCCGGAGCCGTCCGATCGACCGCGATGGCAGACAGCAAGGCCCCCTGGAGCAACGCGAGCAGGGCCCCGTCGAGGGCGAACAACCACAGCAAGCCCTCGATCGGCGCGTAATCCCGTCCCGCGAACAACGGGGCCAACGGCGCCAATACGGCCGCTCCCACCACCGCCACCACCCCGATCCCGGCCAACACCCCCAACGCGTCCCGCACGGCCCGAGCCGAATGCCCCGGCCGAGCCATCCGCGGATACAACACCACCCCCACGGCCTGCGGCAACCAGAACGCGATCTTGGTAGCGATAGCCCCCAACGCATACCGACTCGCATCCACCTCCCCCAGAACAACCCGCGCCACAATCAAATCCACCGACGACAACGCCATCAACGCCGCCTGCACCTGCGCCGCCCGCACCACCGCCCCCACCCCAGCCCGCCTCCCACGGCCACTCCCCCTAATGCCCGGCAACCCAGCCGCACCCTTTATTCGCATCCGCACCCCTTGCAGGGCTCTGAAACGGGTGCGGATTCGAATAAAGGGTGCGGCTGGAGTTGCCTCAGCTTGGTGGGGGTGCTCCTGGGGTGGGGCGGGGTCCGGGGTTGGGGTGGGTTCCGCCGCACTCTTTATTGGGATCCGCACCCCTTGGGGGGGCTTGAAGGGGGTGCGGATTCGGATAGGGGGTGCGGATTGGGGTGGTGGGTTTTGGGTGTGGGCGTAGAGGGCGGCGAGCGTGAGGCCCAAGGCGGCGGCGGTGAGGGTGGGGGTGGTGGTGGCGCCCAGGGCGAGGGTGAGGAGGGCGGGGGTTACTCGGGCTGTGCCGGTCAGGGCTAGGACCTTGGCCAGGGGGCGGAAGCGGTGGGTGCCCTGGAGGATGCCCTGATCGGCGGAGATGAGGACGAGGATGGGGGCGGAGACGAGGGCCGCGGCGGCGGCGGTGACGGGGACGTGGAGGGCTAGGGCGGCGGCGGGGGTGAGGGCGGCGGCGAGGAGGGCGACCAGGGCGGCGCAGCGGTAGCCGAGGGCGCGGGCCTCGGAAACGGGGATGCCCCGGACGATTTCGCGGGCGATCACGTTCTGCAGGGCCAGGGCGGGGACGGCGCACAGGAGCTGAACGGCCAGCAGGCTGGCGAATTCGCTGTACCCGGCCACGCCGAGCCAACGGCCCGCCAGCAGTTGCAGCAGGTAACCCGCCACATTGGCGACCATGGCACCCGCCGTCACCAGGGTCATGTCCGCGACCATGGGCAGACGACGCGAGGCAGGCACCCCGCCATGCTGCCACCCCGCATCGGGCGGCACGTAGGGTGGCTGAGCGTGACGGCGGGTGATCGGGACGGCGGCGGCCCTCGGCGGCAGTGGCTCCCGGCCGCTTGGAGCCTGGCCCTCGCCCTGCTCGTCGTCGGCCCCCTGCTCGCGCCCGGCTACCTCTTGCTGCGCGACGCCGTGAGCACCCCCCGCTCCTACCCCACCGACGCGGCCCTCGGACTCGGCGACGCCGCCCCCCGAGCGGTCCCCCAGGACGGACTGCTGGCCGCCCTGTCGACCGTCGTGGACGGCGGTCTCGTCGTCAAGGCCGTTCTCGTCGCCGCCCTCTGGGCCGCTGGCTGGGGAGCCGCGGTCCTCACCCGCCGCACCCTACGCGCCCCCCTCGGCCCGCAACTGGTCGCCGCCACACTGGCCATCTGGAATCCCTATGTCGCCGAACGACTTCTACAGGGCCATTGGAGCCTGCTCACCGGCTACGCCGCACTGCCGTGGACAGCCCTGGCGGCCCAGCGCATTCGCTCGCGCACGGACACCACCGGCAGATTCCGCCGCGCTCCCCGCCAGCACCCTGAACGCCACCACGACTCCGGCGGCCCGAATCACCAGACCCAGCAGGCCGATTCGACATCCGCGACGAACAGGGTGCCGGAACCGGGCCGCTGGTTCCGTCGCGCCCCGCGGCCGTTCGACGTGCGCGACCGCCAGCACGTCGACCACGACCACGGCGGCGAATTCAGCGGCCCGGGTCGTGAGGTCGGCCAAGTGGGTTCGGCGACGGTGGGGGGCGGCGGGGCGTCACGTCGACGGGCCAATGGACGCCGATGGCTTGCGCCGAAGGTTCAGCGGCGCTACGACTCTCGGCTCACGGGCAATCGCGACGGGTGGAGCGGCTCGCGCCGGGAAGTGGAATCCGGGACGGGACGGGAGTGGGCGGGGCTGGCGGGGTGGTTCGCCGTCGCGGGATTGACGCCGACGGGGTCGTTGTTGGCGGGGATTGTCGCGGTGGTTGTGGTGGGGCGGCGGAATGTGCTCGGGGTGCTGGGGTTGTGGGTGGTGGCTGCCGCGCCCTGGTTGGTGGGGGCGGGGTTGTCGGGGGGTGGGGCCGAACCTTCGGATCCGGCGGGGGTTGTGGCCTTTGCGGCGCGGGCCGAACCGGGGCTCGGGACGTTGGGGAGTCTTGCCGGGCTCGGGGGGATCTGGAATGGCGACGCCGTACCGGCTTCGCGCACAACGGGTTTCGCGCTGGTCGCCACGGTCGTGTTGGTGTTGCTCGTGGCGAGCGGGGTGCGGGCGGTGGCCGCCGCGGGTGATCCGGGGACCCGGCGGCTGCGGCGGGCGCTGCTCGTGATCGCGGCGGTGGCCGTGGTGATGCCCGCGCTGGGAGCCACGGGGTGGGGGTTGGCGGTCGGGGAATGGCTGGTGACGCGGGTGCCGGGGGCCGGGCTGTTGCGGGACACCCAGAAGTACGTGGCCTTGGCCGTGCCCGCCTACACCGTGTGCGCGGCGGCGGGCTGTCGCGCAGTCGCGGCCGCCGTGCGGAACCGGGCCCCGGCGGTCGAGGCGGTGCCCTTGGTCGCGGCACTGTTCGTCGCCGTGCCGCTCGTCACCCTGCCGGATCTGGCCTGGGGAGTGGGCGGGGCGCTGCGGCCCGTGCACTATCCGGCCGGATGGCAGCGGGTGGCGGCCGCGATCGACGGGCCGGGGGATGTGGCGGTGTTGCCCGCGGGCATGTTCCGCCGATTCCCCTTCAGCGGCCGGGTCGCGGTGCTCGATCCCGCGCCGCGCCTCCTGCCGCGCGATGTGCTGCAAACGGGCGAACTTCCCGTGCGCGGCCGCGTCGTGGCGGGCGAGGGCGGCCGGGCGCGGGACGTCGAGCGACTGCTTGCGAACGGGGCCGCGCCGGGCGAACTGGCCGCCCGCGGCGTCGGCTGGGTGCTGGTCGAGAAGACCACCCCGGGCCCGCTCGGCGCCTCGGAAACCACACTGGCCCAACTGGATTCACGCTACGCGGACGCCGACCTCGCGCTCTACCGGGTGCCGGGGCCGATCGATCCGCACGGCCCGTCCGATGCCACCCACCGCGCCCTCGCCATCGCCGCCCACCTCGTCTGGGCGCTGTGTCTGCTCGGCGGCGCGGTGTGGTCGACGGCCCGGCGCGCGAGAACGTCGCCTGCACGGCGGTGACCAGCCGGGCCGCGAGCACCTCGGCGGCGTCGGCGTACGGGATCGCCTTCTCGCCAGCCTGGGGTCGGCTCGGGTCCATCCGAGAGAATACGGCCATGACCAGCTACCCCACGCTCCGATCGATAGTCCTCGACACCACCGACGCGCGCGGGCTCGCCGAGTTCTATCGGAGCCTGCTCGGCTACGAATACCGGGCGGGCGACGAACCGCCCGACGCCGTGGAACGGGACTGGCTCGTGCTGCGCGATCCGGCGGGCACGGCGCGCATCGCGTTCCAGCGGGTCCCGGACCTGCCCGCGTCGACCTGGCCGGAACCCGGAGTGCCGCAACAACTTCACCTCGATCTGACCGTCACGAGCACCGACGAGCTTGTCGCGCAACGTGATCGGGCCCTCGAACTCGACGCGACACTGCTCTTGGACCGTTTCGACGATCCGGCCGAGCCGCTCTACGTCTTCGCCGACCCCGCGGGCCATCCGTTCTGCGTCTTCGTCGCCGACCCGAACGAGGAATAGGTCAGGCCGCGCGGTCGCTGTCCGAGCGCGCGGTGACCAGGCCGGAGGCGAACTCGCCCCGCACGGCGGCCGCGAGCACCTCGTACACGCCGTTCGCCGTTTGCTCCCAGGAGAATTCGCGGGAGCGGGCACGGGCCTTCTCGCCCATCACCGTGCGCTCCTGGGAATCGACGAGGAGGTCGCCGACCGCGGTGGTGAGGTGGGTGACGTCGTCCACCAGCAAGCCCGTGACGCCGTCGACGATCGAATCGGTCAGGCCGCGCGAGCCGCGGTAGCCGACGGTCGGGACACCGTGCTGGGCGGCCTCGATCACGGCCAGGCCCCAGCCCTCCTTGCGGGAGGGCAAAACGTGCACCCAGGCGCGAGCGAGCAGTTCGTGTTTGCGGCACTCGTCGACGTGGCCGTGGAAGGTGACGGCGTCATCGATATCCAGTTCGCGCGCACGGGTTTTCAGGTTGTCGGCCCACCAGCCGTCGCCGATCACGTCCAGCCGCAGCCCGGGAACGCGCTGCCGGAGCCCGGCGACCACCGCGAGGGCGTCCTCGATCTGCTTGTGCGGCACCAGCCGGGACAGCACGACGATGCTCGGATGGCGGGTGCGGGTCGCGCCCGCACCGGTCGGGGCTAGCGCCGGAACGGGCTCGGCGCCGTTGCGCACCACCGCGATTCGGGCACGGTTCACCCCGAGCGTCGCCAGCTCCTCGGCCGAGGGCAGCGACACCGTCAGGTACTGGTTGTGCCGATGCACCCGGGGCGAGAGCCGCGACTCGATCCACCAGCCGATCCGCCCGACGAGCCGACCGGCGACCGGCCACTGTTCGCGATGTCCGTGGTGCACCAGCACCACCGCGGGCGCGGGCGTGGCGAGGCGGGCGAAGAACGGAATGCCGTTCTGGGTGTCGATCACCACGTCGGGGCGCAGCCCGCGCAGCGGACCCAGACCGGCCCGGCCGAGCAGCATGGCCGCGAGCGCGCGGGGATAGACGCTGAAACGGCCACCCGCCCTGCTGATCTCGATGCCGTCGCGGCGTTCGCGCCGGGGCGCGCCCGGATAGCGGGCGGTCCGCAGCGTCACCTTGATCCCGCGCGCGGCCAGGTGCGCGCCGACCTGCTCCAGATAGCGCTCGCTGCCCCCGCCCTGGGGATGGCCGGTATCGCGCCAGCAGAGCAACAGCACCTCACGCACTCTGCCGGGATCGGACACGGCACAACTCCAGATGATCTAGGGACAAGTGGCTCCACCCTACAGCTTGGGCGCGGGCGGTCTCATCGAGCCGCTGTGCGAAACTGGTTCGCCATGCTCACCGACCTTCGCTTCGGGCGCCGCGCCACGCTGCGCCGATCGCTGCGGCTGCTGAGCAGTTTCCGGTTCGAGCAGACCGACCCGGGCCTGTTCTACGGCGGCATCGCCGCAGACACCGTGGATCTGGTCGACGACTTCCATCGCGATCTCACCGGCCGCGACCTGTCCGGCACCATCGTGCTGGATGTGGGCGGCGGGCCCGGCTACTTCGCCGATCGGTTCGCCGCGGCGGGCGCGCGCTACCTGCCGGTGGAACCGGATCCGGCCGAGATGCACGCGGCCGGGCTGCGGGTGCCGGGTTCGGTGCGCGGTTCCGGGACGGCGCTGCCGTTCCGCGACGACGCGGTCGACATCTGCGTCTCCTCCAATGTGGCCGAGCACGTCGCGGATCCGTGGCGGATGGCCGAGGAGATGCTGCGGGTCACCAAACCCGGTGGGCTGGTGGTGTTCTCGTACACGGTGTGGCTCGGTCCGTTCGGCGGGCACGAGACCGGGCCCTGGCATTATCTGGGCGGGGAGTTCGCGGCGCGGCGGTATCGGCGCAAACACGGCCGCGAACCCAAGAATCGTTTCGGCACATCGCTGTTCGCGGTCACCGCGGCCGCGGGGCTGCGCTGGGCGGACGGACTCGGGGGGCGGGGCGAGGTGCTCGCGGCGTTCCCGCGGTATCACCCGCGCTGGGCGTGGTGGCTGGTGCGGGTGCCGGGACTGCGAGAGTTGTTGGTCAGCAACCTCGTTCTGGTGATCGCGAAGCGCTGAACCCGGGCGGGGTCAGCGATCCTGGCGACCGCGCAGCCACGTCCGGCGCGCGCCGTGCACGGCGGGTTCGCTCCAGGGTGGCTCCTGCATGGCGAGGCCGACGGTCTCGAGCGGGGTGAGCCCGACCCGGTCGGCCAGCGCGCGCACCGCGGCCACCGCCTCGGCGGCCTGCAACGCCGCCGCGGCCTGTTCGAGGGTGAGGGTTCGGCCGGGCAGGAAGGACACCACCCAGCCGCCCATGCCGACACACCTCGCCTGATGTGGGGTCTGATCGCTGGTCATCAAGGACCGGCCGACCACTTGCACCGCCATGACTCGGACTCCCCTGCGATTGCATCTGAAAAATCGAGCGGCTGAGAGCGAATAGCTACAAGCATGCTCCGACCGCTCGCGGAACGCAATAGTGCGTTTTCGCGAAATGCCAACCGGCAGGTAGGGTTTGGGGCTTTCGTTCAGTTCTCGGGCATGCGCACCCGAAGCACGGGCTGCCCGGCGTGATCGGCGCGGAACGGATCGACGATGTCGACCTCCCAGCCGGGCGGCAGCACGGCCTCGAGGCGGCGCGCGACCCGGCGCAGCGGAGTGCTGGCGGCCGGATCGAACGCCTCCGGTACCAGGGGTGCGTCGAACTGTAGATCGGTCATCCCAATCACCCATCTCTCACACGCTCGGCCCGACCGGTCGCGGAGGAGACGAACCCGCGAGCAACGGTGTGGCAATCAGTCCACTCGAATGGCTAACTACCTGCAATCGAACTGGTCAGTCATGAGATGTAGAACACACCCAGAACTCGGGCAACCGCCTCGAATGCATCTTTACACAGCGCGCGCGGCCCGGGAAAGGAAACGCCCGCACACCTGGGGAATACCCAGATGCGCGGGCGTTAGGCCGGGGACTATCCCAACCGCTGCTTCAGGGCCTCGAACTCGTCCCGGACGCCGGAGGGGAGCTTGTCGCCGATGAACTCGAACCACTCCTCGATCAGCGGGATCTCCTTGCGCCACTCGTCGAGGTCGACGCCCAGGGCCTCGTCCACATCGGCGGGGTTGACGTTCAGATTGTCCAGGTCGAGGTGGGCGGCGGTGGGGACGTTGCCGATCGCGGTGGCCTCGGCCTCGGCCCGGCCCTCGATGCGGTTGACGATCCACTCCAGCACGCGGGAGTTCTCGCCGAAGCCGGGCCACAGGAAGCGGCCGTCGTCACCGCGGCGGAACCAGTTGACGTAGTAGATCTTCGGGAGCTTGGTGGCGTCGGCGTTCTTGCCCAGGTTGATCCAGTGGCCCAGGTAGTCGCCGACGTGGTAGCCCAGGAACGGCAGCATGGCCATCGGGTCGCGGCGCACGGTGCCGACCTTGCCCTCGGCGGCGGCGGTCTGCTCCGAGGACAGCGTCGCGCCCATGAACACGCCGTGCTGCCAGTCGAAGGACTCGGTCACCAGCGGGACGGTGGTCTTGCGGCGGCCGCCGAACAGGATCGCCGAGATCGGCACGCCCTGCGGGTCGTCCCACTCGGGGGCCAGCGTCGGGCACTGCGACATGGGCGTGCAGTACCGCGAGTTGGGATGGGCGGCAAGCGTTTCGGTCTCCCGCAGGAACCAGTCGTGGCCCTTCCAGTCGATCAGGTGGTCGGGCTCGTTCTCCAGACCCTCCCACCACACGTCGTTGTCGTCGGTGAGCGCGACGTTGGTGAAGACGGTGTTGCCCGCGTCGATGGTGGCCATCGCGTTGGGGTTGGACTTGTGGTTGGTGCCCGGCGCGACCCCGAAGAATCCGAACTCGGGGTTGACAGCGTAGAGGCGGCCGTCCTTGCCGAAGCGCATCCAGGCGATGTCGTCGCCCAGGGTCTCCGCGCGCCAGCCCGGCACGGTCGGCTGGATCATCGCGAGGTTGGTCTTGCCGCAGGCGCTGGGGAACGCGGCGGCGATGTAGTAGTTCTTGTTCTCCGGGGAGATCAGCTTGAGGATCAGCATGTGCTCGGCCAGCCAGCCCTCGTCGTGGGCCATGGCCGAGGCGATGCGCAGCGAGTAGCACTTCTTGCCCAGCAGCGCGTTGCCGCCGTAACCCGAGCCGTAGCTCCAGATCTCGCGGTCCTCGGGGAAGTGGGTGATGTACTTGGTGTCGTTGCACGGCCACGGCACGTCGGCCTGGCCCGGCTCGAGCGGCGCGCCGACCGAGTGCAGACACTTGACGAACGGCTTGTCGGCCCCGAGCTTCTCCAGCGCAGCCTTGCCCATGCGGGTCATCACGCGCATCGAGACGACCACGTACTCCGAATCGGTCAGCTCGACGCCCAGCTTGGGGTCCTCGGCGCCCAGCGGACCCATGCAGAAGGGGACCACGTAGAGCGTGCGGCCCTTCATCGAACCGCGGTACAGCTCGGTCATGGTCTTGCGCATCTCGTCGGGGGCGACCCAGTTGTTGGTCGGTCCGGCGCCGGACTCCTCGCGCGAGCAGATGAACGTGCGGGATTCGACGCGGGCCACGTCGGAGGGATCCGACAGGGCCAGGAACGAGTTGGGCTTCTTGCTCGGGTTGAGCCGCTTGAACGTGCCCGCGGCGACGAGTTCGGCGGTCAGCCGGTCCCACTCCTCGTCGGAGCCGTCCGCCCAGACGACGCGCTCCGGCTGGGTGAGTTCTGCGACCTCCTGTACCCAGGCGAGCAGTCCCGCGTGCTCGGTCGGTGCGGTGCCATCGGATCCGTGAAGACCGGGAATGGTCACTGAGGTCATCGAAAACTCTCCTGAGTGGGGCGGCGACTCCCGGCAGCTCGCGACGCCGGAGAGCCACCGTTGGCGGGTGGGTACCCGCTCCGGCTCGACGGCACGCCCCGGGTCGGACGGCGTACAGGACGAAGCGGACGCCCAGGTTCCTTGTGTAAAGAGGTTAACGCGATGTGACCGCCGGTACGGAATGGGGTTCCTCACTCGATATCCGGCTGAAATTTGCCGGGCGCGTGCGGTGAACGTGTTATCGCGCGTCGAGAACGGCCAGGTCGCGTTCGCATGCGGCCAATTGCGCCGGACGATTCGAGTGCAGTTGGCGCAATTGCGCCTCGAGTTCGGCGATCCGCTGGTCGGTGGCGACGACCCGCGCGGTGCTCGCCCGCACCACCTGGTCGGTGAGTTCCGACTCGGCCTCCATGAGCGCGGTGGACATCCGCCGCTCGAGTTCGGACTTGACATTGCCGAGGGCCTCGGCGATCCATTCGCGCAGGTGCGCCCGGTCGGCCACGTGCCCGCGGGCCCGGACCACCCAGTAGGCCACGCCCGCGCCGAGCGCGAGTGCGATCGGCCACGTCGCGTAGTCCAGCGCGGGGACCAGCGACAACGGAGCGACCACGAGCCGGCCGAGTCCGAAACCGGCCGAGGCGCCCACGGCAACCATCAGGCGATCCTCCACGCCGCGGCGGCGCGGGGCGAAGTCCGGGCGCAGGCGTGGGGGCGGATCGGTGCGCGGGACGGGCGCGGTGGCCGGACCGGTGAGGGCCTCGAGCTGGCGGGTGATCTCGGCGAGCCGACGGGTGAGCATGGCGTCGAGTTCGGCGGTCAGCTCGTGCACGGCCTGTTGGAGCCGGTCCTGGAAGGCGGCGGCGTCGCGGCGGCGGAGCCGTTCCAGATCGGCGCGGGCGGTGGTGTTCAGGGTGCGGACGCGGGCGCTGGCCTCGTGCACCAGATCGAGCCGGGCCAGATTCGCGCGGTTGCGCAGGGCGCCCAGGGCCTGGGCGCGGCCGCCGTCGCGCCCGGCCAGCAGGGTCGCGCGCTCCTCGCGGACCTGTCGCGCGAGTTCGCCGGAGCGCAGCGCCTCGGCCTGGTCGAGGATGCGGCGGCGGGTGTCGGCGAGGACCCGCTCGACGACGACCCCGTTGCTCCCGGCGGGCGCGCCGACCGCCGCGGTGAGCCGGGCGTGCAGCGCGCCGACGCCGGACCGATCGAGCAGGGCGGCGTCGCCGCGGTCGCGGGCGGTGGCCGCCATGCGCGCGGACACCGGCAGCACCTCCGGCTCCGCGCCGAGCGCTCGGCCCAGCAGGGTCCGATCCCGTTCGTGGATCGCCCGCCATTCGGCGTGGGCGTGAAAGCCGTTGAGCGCGAACACCATTCGCGACCCTGCCGCGTGCAGCCGGGCGGCCAGATCGAGGGTCGCGGCGCCGAGGGCGGCGCCCGCGTCGAGCAGGATCAGCGCCACGGCGGGCGGGGCGGCCGGATCCGGGCCGGGCTCGGCGAGTTCGACGCAGGGCTCGAATCGGCCCAGTTCCCAGCGCAATTGGGCCGTGGTGGCGTCGTCGGGTCCGATCACCGTGACCGGGACGCCGCCCGCGCCGCCCGCCGGGGGCACCGCGCGCAGCAGCGCGTCACCCTGGGGATTCCAGCGGGCGACGACGGCCGCGACCGCCGGGGACAGCGGTTCAGAGTCCGACACTGCTCATCCGCTCCCAGATCCGGACGTACCCGTTGTGCACGCGGACCGCGGCCCGGCGCGCGTCGGCGGGCAGATCGCTCGCGATCACCGCGCGCCAGCGCTCGGCCCGGGCCAGGGCGTCGTCGGCGTCGGCGGGCCGCGCCGGACCCGAGGCGAGGTGTCGCACCTGCGGGCAGGCCAGCCCCGCTCGCACGCCGAGCCACAGCGCCTCGTCCCCGGCCAGGTAGTCCTCGATGAGATCGCTTGCGCGCGAATCGGATTCGGGCAGCGCGCGGGCGGCGAGGCGGGCGAGTTCGTCGAGCAGTTCGCCGCCGCGCCGCGCGACGATTCCCTCATATTGCACGTGGACGCGGGTGTGCACGGCGTCGATGCCGCTGACCGCGTGCAGCAGCCGCAGCAGCGGTTGCGGGCCCAGCCCCGGTTCGTGGCGCAGCGCGACGAGCGCGCAGGCCACCCCGTAGAGACCCCAGCGATCCAGCAGCGCCTGCCGATCGGCGGTGTCCGGGCCCGCGTCGGCGGCGGTGAACAGCTCCGGGGAGAGGGTGAAGGCCGGATCGTCGCGGCCCGCGTGGCGGCGCAGCGTGCGCAGATCGTCCTCGCTCGGCGTGCCCGCGCGGGTATGGGCGGCCAGCGCGGACACCACCGGCAGCACGGGCAGGCCGAGTTCGCGGGCGTAGCGGTCGGCGGCGGTGACCGCGTCGGCCCAGCGCGAGCCGATCGCGTCGGCCTTGTTCAACACGACCACGACCCGATCCGGCGGCAGCGCGGCGAGGACGCGGCGATCGGCGGGTTGCAGCGCGGCCGCGAGGACGTAGACGATCAGGTCGCCGTCGAGGTCCGGTTCCGGTTCGCCCGGTTCGTCCACGGGCGCGGTCTCCTCCGCCGAGATCAGCGCGAGGGCGCGCAGCAGGGTGCTCTTTCCCGAGCGGGCCCGGCCGGTGACCTGGATGCGCAAGGGCCGCCGCCATTTTCCGACCGCCGCGGCCAGTCCCTCGGCCGCACCCGGATCGCCCGCCCGCCGCAGCGTCGCGAGCAGCTGATCGAGACCCGGTGTGCGCCCGCCGTAGTCGCCGACCAGGCCGGACGCCGTGACACCTGCTGACAACGGAGCGCACCCCCTTCCGGCGAAGGATTCTGTCAGAAGTGGGCCGAATTGTCGGCAGGGCGACCGGTTTTCCTGTGTCCGCGCTCACAACCCGTGGGCGAGTAGTATGGACGGTCTGGGGAAATCGTCACGATATGTTATGGCTTGTCCTGTGGGACAGCACAATTGGCACCGAACTGTCTTCCTGCGTAAACAGCCGGTCACCTATCGTGAACGGATCGGCGCTTCGCCGATGCGCGGCTTCGGCACCGCGGTCCCCGGGCAGATCCGGCGCCTGCGCGCCGCCGGATCGGCGGCGAACCGGAGGAGGTTGGGGATGAGCGTCATCGGTGACGTCATCGAGGAGATCGGCGCGGGCCGCCCGCTGCCGCCGTCACAAGACCCGTTCCTGCGCCCGCCCGTCGACCTGGCCGGATACGCCCCGGGCACGATCCTGCGCACCCGCGCGGTCCGGGTCGCGCTGCTGGGCCTCGTCCCGCAGCAGGTCTCGGCCTGGCAGCTGCTGTATCGCAGCAACGATCTGCACGACCGGCCCGAGGCCGCCATCACCACCGTGCTGCTGCCCGCGGACGCGGATCCCAGCCAGCCGCGACCGCTGCTGGCCTTCCAATCCGCCATCGACGCCGTCTCCGAACGCTGCGCGCCGTCCTACGCGCTGCGGCTGGGTTCGGCCGCGCTCGGCTCGATCACCCAGTTGGAGTGGATGCTGGTCGCGGGCGCGCTGCGGCGCGGCTGGGCGGTGAGCATCGCCGACCACGAGGGACCCGACGGCAACTTCGGCGCCCCGCGCGAACCGGGCTATCGGGCCCTGGACGGCATTCGCGCGGCGCTGCGCTTCCCGCCGCTGGGCCTGCACGCCGACACCCCGGTCGCGGTCTGGGGATATTCGGGCGGCGGTATGGCCAGTTCGTGGCTGGTCGAGATGGCGCCCACCTACGCGCCCGAGATCGATCTGGTCGGGGCCGTGCTCGGCGCGCCCGTCGGCGATCCGGGCCAGGTGTTCCTGCGGCTCAACGGCGGCCGGTACGCCGCGCTGCCGGCCATCGTGATCGCGGCCATGCACCGCATCTATCCCGCGCTGGGCAGGGTCATCGACGAGGATCTGACCGAGACCGGGATGAAACTGGTCCAGCGGGCCGCGCGGCTGACCCCGGCCGCGGCGATCTTCCGGCTCGCCAACCAGAACGTGGAGGATCATCTGCGCCGCCCGCTGGCCGAGGTGCTCGACGAACCCGAGATGCGGCTCATGCTCGACGACATGCGCCTGGGCGGCCACGCCCCGCGCTGCCCGATCCTGGTCGTGCAGCCCGTGCACGACCAGATCATCCACGTCGAGGGCATCGACGGACAGGTCGACCGGTACCGCCGCGCGGGCTCGGTGGTGACCTATCTGCGCGACCGCCTCAGCGACCATCTCACCCTGTTGCCGTTGAGCACGCCGCTGAGCCTGGAGTGGCTCGCCGACCGGATCGCCGGGCGGCCCGTGATCGATACCACGACGCGAACCGTCTGGTCGGTCACCACGGCACCGGAGAGTCGCCGCGGCCTGCTCGAAATGCTCGGCACCGCAATACGAGTCGCGCTCGGCCGCCCGTTGCGGCAGGAGAGCGCACCGGAACTGCGCCCGGCCCACACCCTCGCCGCCTGAGCCCGGCACGACGCCCCGGGGATGCGGTCGATTGCTGCGCCGATGATCGAACCTGGACAATGGACGAGTGAACGACGCCGCGAACCACACTGCCGAGACAGTCCCGGGGCCGCGGTCCACAGCCACCGGCTCTCGCCTGTATCCCCGCGTGACCAGTTTCCGGTCCCGCCGAGGCGCGCTCACCCCGAGCCAACAGCAGGCGTGGCAGCGGACCTGGCCGCGGATCGGACGCGAGGTGGGCGACGAACCGCTCGACACCGCCGCTTGGTTCGGCCGCGAGGCGCCGCTGATCGTCGAGATCGGCTGTGGCACCGGCACCGCGACCGCGGCGATGGCCCAGGCCGAACCGCAGTTCGACCTGCTCGGCATCGAGGTGTACAAGCCGGGCCTGGCCCAGCTCGTGCACCGCATCGAGCGGGAGGGCATCGAGAACATCCGGCTGTTGCGCGGTGATGCCGTGGACGTCCTCGAAAACATGATTGCCGACAATTCGCTGACGGGCGTTCGCGTCTTCTTCCCGGATCCCTGGCCGAAGGCCCGCCACCACAAGCGGCGATTGCTGCAACCGGCCACCATGACCCTCATCGCGAATCGGCTGCGGCCCGGCGGCGTGTTGCACGTGGCCACCGACCACCCCGGCTACGCCGAGCACATCGCCGCCGTCGGCGCGGAAGAACCCCAGCTCATCGGGCTGAACACGGCCGCCGGCGGCGACGACGAGACCTTCCGCGCGACCGCCCCGATCGGCTTCGATCGGCCCGTCACCAAGTTCGAAGGCAAGGCGCATCGGGCCGGTAGCGCCATTACGGAGCTCATCTGGGGGAAGATCGAGGCATGAGCGTCAGTGAGATGGCCCACGAGGTCATGGATGTTGCCGAAATAATGCACGGCAGTGTCTCCGAGGGCCCGAGCACCTCGTCGGCGCTGCCGCCGGGCGGAGATCTGCGCCGGGTGCTGCTGGTGTGGGACGCACCCAATCTGGATATGGGCCTGGGCGCGATCCTCGGCGGCAGACCCACGGCCGCCTACCGCCCGCGCTTCGACGCGCTGGGCCGCTGGCTGCTCGCGCGCACGGCGGAACTGTCGGCGGGCAGTCCGCATCGGGTGGAGGCGGAGGCGACCGTGTTCACCAATATCGCCCCGGGCACGGCCGATGTGGTGCGGCCCTGGGTGGAGGCGCTGCGCAACGTCGGCTACGCGGTGTTCGCCAAGCCCAAGATCGACGAGGACTCCGATGTCGACAGCGATATGCTGGCGCACATCGAATTACGCCGCCGCGGCGCCGGACTCGCCGGGATCATGGTGGCCTCGGCCGACGGACAGGCCTTCCGCGAACCGCTCGAGGCGCTCGCGACCAGCGGAATTCCGGTGCAGGTACTGGGATTCCGCGAGCACGCGAGTTGGGCGGTGACGTCCGATATCCTCGAGTTCATCGACCTCGAGGACATCCCGGGCGTGTTCCGCGAACCGCTGCCCCGGGTCAGCCTCGACTCGCTGCCCGAAGAGGGAGCCTGGCTGCAGCCCTTCCGACCGCTGTCGGCCCTGCTCACCTCCCGCCCCGCACAAGGAGTCGCTTAGTGTTCACCCGCTGGGGCGACCTGGTCTTCAAGTTCCGCTTCGCCGTGCTCGCCGCGGTGGTCGCCGCGCTGCTCGGAATGGGCGGATACGGCTTCGGGGTGGAGAAGCACCTCAGCTCCAGCGGGTGGTTCGATCCCAATGCCGAGTCGTCGCAGGCGGCCCGGCTGGTCGACGAGGCGTACGGGCGCGACCACACCGGCGACGTGCTGCTGCTGTACACCGCGCCGGACGGGAAGACGGTCGACGATCCCGACTTCAGCGCGCGGATCACCGACTCGCTCAACGCGCTGCCGCAGCAGCATCCGGACCAGATCACCGGCGTCAACGCCTCGTACTGGCGGCTCGCGAATTCGAAGACGCAGTACTCGTCGATCCTGGCGACCCAGGACAAGAAGGTGGCCTTCGCGTCCGTCGCCATCAAGGGCGACGACGACACCACCACGATGAACAACTACCGGGATGTCAAGGACGCGTTCCTGATTCCCGGGGTGAACGTGCAGATCGCGGGCCTGCAAGCGGTTTCGGGCACCCTGCAGGACACCATCGCCAACGACCAGCACCGCATGGAGGTGCTGGCGATCCCGGCGGTCGGCGTGCTGCTGTTCTTCATCTTCGGCGGCGTGGTGGCCGCGGCCCTGCCGCTGATCCTCGGCGGGCTGACCATCTGGGGCGCCAACGGCATCGTCCGGTTCATCACCAACTTCACCGAGGTCAACTCGTTCGTCGGCGCGGTCGTGTCGATGATCGGCCTGGGTCTGGCCATCGACTACGGCCTGTTCATCGTGAGCCGCTTCCGGGAGGAACTGGCCGAGGGCTACGACACCCGGGCGGCCGTGCGCCGCACGGTGATGACCGCGGGGCGGACCGTCACGTTCTCCGCGATCATGATCATCGCGGCGAGCGCGGGCATGTTGCTGTTCCCGCAGGGCTTCCTGAAGTCGCTGGCCTACGGCACGATCGCGACCGTGCTGCTGGCCGCGGTCTCCTCGATCACCATCCTCCCGGCCATCCTGAGCATCCTCGGCCCGCGCGTGGACCTGCTGGGCCTGAAGTGGATGCGCAAGACCAAGACCGCCGAAGAGGTGGAGAACGGGCTGTGGGGCCGCAGCACCCAGTGGGTGATGAAGCATCCGCTGAAGGTGGCCATCCCGCTGTGCATCGCCCTGCTGCTGCTGATCATTCCGGTGAAGAACCTGCAGTTCGGCGGGATCAGCGAAAGCTATCTGCCGCCGGACAATCCGACGCGCGTGGCGCAGGAGGAGTTCGACCGCCTCTTCCCGTCCTTCCGCACCGAGAAGATCCAGCTGGTCGTGGTCGGCACCGACACCAATGCCGTGGGCTCGGTCATCAAGCAGGCGAGCAAGGCGCCCGGCCTGATCCAGAGCTTCCCCACACCGGGTTTCCCGCCCAAGGGTTCGGACGTGTGGAAGACCGACGCCCAGCCGAAGGATCCGGACCATTCCGAGGAGACCGTGGACTATCTGCGGTCGATGGATGTGCCCGATTCGGTGAAGGTGTACGTCGGCGGGCAGCCGGTGCTGATGAAGGACAGCCTCGACGCGCTCATGCAGCGGATGCCGATCATGATCGCGCTGGTGCTGTTCGCGACGACGCTGCTGATGTTCCTGACGTTCGGTTCGCTGGTGCTGCCGATCAAGGCCGCGCTCATGAGCGCGCTCGGATTGGGTTCCACGCTGGGCATTCTCACGTGGATCTTCGTCGACGGGCACGGCGCGGGACTGCTGAACTTCACGCCGCAGCCGATCATGGCGCCGGTGCTGGTGTTGATCATCGCGATCATCTACGGCCTGTCGATCGACTACGAGGTGTTCCTGTTGTCGCGCATGGTGGAGGCGCGCGCCCAGGGCGCGTCCACCACCGAGGCGGTGCGCATCGGCACCGCGCAGACCGGGCGCATCATCACCGCGGCCGCGCTCATCCTGCTCGTGGTGACCGGGGCGTTCGCGTTCTCGGATCTGGTGATGATGCAGTACATCGCGTACGGCATGGTGTCGGCGCTGTTGATCGACGCGACCGTGCTGCGCATGTTGCTGGTGCCCGCGACGATGAAGCTGCTCGGCGACGACTGCTGGTGGGCGCCGGCGTGGATGAAGCGCATCCAGCAGCGGGTGGGCCTCGGCGAGCCGATGCTGCACAGCGAGCGGCCCGGCGACGAGGACGTCGTGGACCTGGTCAAGACCACGCCGGTCACCGATCCGGTGACCATGCAGATCCCCATGCTGCCCGACGGCACCCCGGCCAAACCGGCCCGGAAACCCAAGCGCGCCAGGTTCGTTCGCGACGCCGATCCCGACGCGCCGACCGAACGTTTCGGCCGGGTGCCGAAGAAGGGCGCGGCCCGGGTGACGCCGCCGCCGGTCGTTCCGCTCGCGCCGCCGCCCGAGCCGGACGCCGGATCGACGGCTCGGTCGGAAACCATTGCGCCGCACGGTGATTCGCGGCCGCCGACGCCGCCGCAACTGCCCAGTGTGTCCACCCCGCAGGTCTCCCGGCCCGCCGCGCCGCCGCGCCTGGCCCCGCCCACCCGGGGCGTCGATCCGGCCGCGCCGACGGCCCCCGTCGGGGCCACCCCGCGCGTCCTCCCGCCCCAACCGCAGCCGCACCCCGCGAGCCGGGCCCAGCACTACGCGCGGCCCGAACCCGAACAGGGCGGCGCGGAGAGTGCGGAGCGGGACTACCCACGGCCCGAGCAGCAGGGCACGGAGAGTACGGAACAGCACTACCCACGGCCTGAGCCGCAGGGCGCGGAGAGTGCGCAACAGCATTACCCGCGGCCTCAACAGCAGGGCGCGGAAGGTGCGGAACGGTACTACCCACGGCCCGAACAGCGGGACGTGGAGAGTGCGCCGGAACGTCGCGCGCCCGAGGGCGCGGAGCAGCGGGGCGTGGAAATGCCCGCGCCCGAGGCGGATTCGGTGCCGGAGCCCGATCCGGCCGATCGCAGCAGCATCGAACGGTGGATGTCCGATCTGCGCGCCTCCCGTCGCCGCCCGAATCCCGGTGACGCCGACGGTCCCAAGCAGCCCGGCAACCCGAGCCGCACGGTCAGCGTGAACGAACTGCTCCGCCGCCAGAACCGCGACTGATCGGCGGACTCAGAACCCCGACATCATGCGCCGCCACTGCGCGGCGAAGGGGTGTTTGGCGGTGACCGAACCGAACCGGGTGCGGCCGTGCACGACCAGGTGCAGCGGACCCATCGGCGGCCCGGTGCGCACCTTGTTGTTGGCGCTGGACCCGATCAGCTCCACGCCGTTGAGGTCGGCGGTCGCCTCGGCGGGCAGGATGAGCGTCAGCGAGCTGCAGAAATCGTCGAGCCGCACCTCCACCACCTGGGTGCTCATGACGGCCTGGGTGAAGTCGAGCGTGACGCCGGACAGGTAGTTGTTCAGATACAGCGTCGGCGGCACCTGCCACGGACCCTTGCGGGTGACCCCGGACATGCGGGCGCGGATCACATTGCCCGCGGGTCCGGGCGCGCTCGGCGGCGGCGCGTACCGCGGCCGGGGCGTCGAATTCGGCTGTCCCGCAAGGCGAATCCCGGGTAGATCGATCAGCACCGCGTTCAGTTCGCCGCGCGTCTTGGCGGCCAGCGCGGTATCCATCCGCTCGGTGAACTCGCCCAGCGACAGCATCCCGAGCCCGACCGCCCGTTGCAGCAACATCCCCACGTGTTCCCGCTCGGCATCCGACACCCGCAGATCCCGATCGCCCACGGCGGGAGAAACCGTCTCGCCCATGCGATCGAGGCTACCGACGCGACGGCTCCCGCACATCAGGGCAATCCCTGATCCGCTGGGCCTAGGGGCCTGATTGTCCACAAGCAATCCCTGATCCGCTGGGCCAAGTGCCGGGGGCCTGATCAGGTCCACGGGCAATCCTCGATCCGCTGGGCCGGGTGCCGCGCGCGCCGGGGTGGCCCGATCAGGTGGCGGGGGCGGGTGGGTCGTAGCGGCCGGGGGTGGGCTCGTCGGGTTCGGCGTGGAACAGGCGGGGCTCGTCGTCGCCGGTGTTCAGCTCGTACAGCTCCTCGGGGCTGTCGGCGAGCAGGGAGCGGATGGCGGTGTTGAGGACCGCGACGAACGGGACGGCCAGCAGGCCGCCGGGGATTCCGGCCAGCACCACGCCGGTGGTGATCGCCAGCACCACCGCCAGCGGATGGATGTCGACCGCGCGGCCCAGCAGGAGTGGTTGCAGCACATGGCCTTCCAGCTGCATGACCGCCACCGTGATGCCGAGCACGATCACCGCCGTCACCCAGCCCTTGGTCATCAGCGCCAGGAACACCGCGATGGAACCGGCCAGCACCGAACCGACGATGGGGATGAACGCGCCGATGAACACCAGCGACGCCAGCGGCAGCGCGAGCGGCACCCCGAGGATCGCCAGGCCCGCGCCGATGCCGATCGCGTCCACCGCCGCGACCATGACCGTGCCGCGCACGAACCCGATCAGCGTGCCGAAGCCCAGCCGCCCGGCGGTGCGGACCCGTTCGCGCTGCGGGGTCGGCACGATCCGGGTGAGGAAGTCCCAGATGTGGTCGCCGCCGTAGAGGAAGAAGATCAGGATGAACAGCGTCAGGAACGCGCCGGTGAAGAATTCGCCGATCGCCGCGGCCGTGGTCAGCGCGCCGTTGGTGAGCGAATCCTGGTTGGACTCAACGGTTTTGATGATCGTATTGCCCGCGTCGCGGATCTGGTCGTTGCTCAGGTGCAGCGGCCCGTTGATCAGCCAGTCCTGGATCTGATGGATGCTGGTCTTGAATTCGTCGGTCAGCTGCGGGACACCGGTGACGGCCTGTTCGATCACGAACGTGAAGATGCCCGCCACCAGCCCGAGCGACCCGATCAGCGCCACGAACACCGCGAGCCCGCGCGGCACCCCGACCCGCTGCATCCAATCCACCGCCGGGGAGAGCAGCGCCGCCGCCAGCAGCCCGATCGCCAGCGGGATCACCACCGTCGTCAACTTGTGCGCCAGCCACGCGACGGCCAGCACCGCGACCAGGATGATCAGCAGCCGCCAACACCACTCGGCGGCCTCGCGCACCAGCGGATGCACGGCGTCGGCCGCCGACTTGCGCGCCCGCTCCGCCCCCGATCTCCGCGCCGAACCGGCGGTCGCCTGGATCTCCGTGCCCTCGTTCACGTCGCGAGCCTATCCGCCCCGGCCCGCGCGGGCACGCGCGTAATACCTTGTCGCCCCGCCCCGCCCACTTCGATATCCGCTGTCGAGGGCGAACACGGCCGCGCGAACGCGGCCCGGCGACTGCCACGCCCCCGGCGTGGGCACGTGTGTGCGAGGGGCTGGCGCTAGATTGGTGATCGTGTCGGCGCCCACCCTCGAAGCGGTCAAACAGACCATGCGAACGCGCTGGCCGCTGTACCTCGCATCGATGCTGGCGGCCAACGCCTTCGGTGCGATTCTGGTGTACGCGTTCATCCAGTACGGCCTGCCCGCGCCCGAGGGCAGCCCCAACGGGATTCGCCGGACCGGGGTGCTGGTGCCAGGGCTGGTCTTCCTCGTGGGCGGGGCGCTGAGCGTGACCGCGTCGGCGCTCATGCTGCGGCCGGTGATGCGCTGGCAGATGCGCGGCGGGCCGCCGAGCCGGCAGGAGCAGATGGCCGCGCTGCACGCGCCGCTGCGGCAGGCCATCGTGCATCTGGCGCTGTGGCTGGTCGGCGGGGCCGTGCTGGCGTGGTCGATCATCGCCGACACGCCGCGGCTCGCGGGCGCGGTGATCGTCACCGAATGTATGGCCGCCACCATCGTGTTCGGCTTCACCTACATGCTGGGCGAGCGCATCCTGCGCCCGGTGGCCGCGCACGCCTTGCAGACCGGCACCTTCGACCACACCCTCACCCCGGGCGTCGGCACCCGCATGGCGATGACCTGGGGTATGGGCACTTTCGCGCCGACCATCGCGATCGTGCTGCTGTGCGTCACCCAGATCACCTCGCAGGTGCAGTTCTCCGCTCGTTCGCTGGCGGTGTCGATCCTGCTGCTGTGCGGGGTGGTGATCCTGCAGGCGCTGGCGCTGTCCATGCTGACCGGCTCGAGCATCTCCGATCCGGTGCGGCAGCTCTCGCGCGCGATCGATCGGGTGCAGGAGGGTGCCCGCGATGTGCAGGTCGAGGTGTTCGACGGCAGCGAGATCGGGCTGCTCCAGGTCGGATTCAACCGGATGATGGAGGAGGCCGCGCAGCGCCGCGAACTCCAGGAGCTGTTCGGTCAGCACGTGGGCGAGGAGGTCGCCCGCCGCGCGCTCGAGTACGGCACCGAACTCGGCGGTGAGACCCGGTTCGTGGCGGTGTTGTTCGTGGACATGGTCGGTTCGACGGCCACTGCGGCCGAGCGCCCGCCGACCGAGGTGGTGAGCCTGCTCAACGAGTTCTTCCGGATCGTGGTCGATGTGGTCGACCGGCACAGCGGCCTGATCAACAAGTTCGTCGGCGACGCCGCGCTGGCCATCTTCGGCGCGCCCCTGGATCGTCCCGACGCGCCCACCGCCGCGCTCGCCGCCGCCCGCGAACTGCGCGAGGCCCTGCGCGAGGTGCCCGGTCTGGACATCGGCATCGGCGTGTCGGCCGGGCTGGCGGTCGCGGGAAACATCGGCGCCGCCAACCGTTTCGAGTACACCGTCATCGGCGATCCGGTGAACGAGGCGTCCCGGCTGACCGAACTGGCCAAGGAACATCCCGGCCGCGTCCTCGCCTCGGGCAGCGCGCTGTATTTCGCCGACGGGTTCGAGCAGCAATTCTGGAATACCGGCGAAGAGGTCCAATTGCGCGGCCGCCGCCGCAAGACCCAATTGGCCTGGCCGAAGGAGGGTTCGGCGCTGTTAGGCTGACCTCGTGACGGCCGATGGTGACTCCGCCGACGGCCCCCCGTCCGCGGTGCGGCCCCGTCGTCGGGGGCGTTTGCGCTGGGTGAAGCGGATACTCGTGGTAGCCGTGGCCGCCCTGCTGGTGGTCGAGGGCGTGTATCTGTGGCCGCGGCTGCACGAATCCTGGCGGACCCTGACCGAGATCCATTGGGGCTGGGTCGCGGTCTGCGTGCTGATGCAGGCCGTCTCCATGGACGGCTACGGCCGCATCCAGAAACAGCTCCTGCACGCCGGTGGCGTGAATGTGAACCAGAGCAAGTCGGTCGCGGTGGTCTACGGCGCGACCGCGATGTCGGTGACGCTGCCCGCCGGGCAGGTGTTCTCCACCGCGTTCACCTATCGGCAGACCCGGCGCTGGGGCGCGAGCCCGGTGCTGGCCTCCTGGCAGCTGGCGATGTCCGGGGTGGTGGCCGCGGCCGGGATGGTGCTGCTCGGGGTGGGCGGCGCGGTGCTGGCCGGGGATCGGATCGGGCCGGGCAAGCTGATCCCGACGCTGGGCGGGGTGGTGCTGCTGGTGTGGGCGGGGAACTACGCCTCGCGTCATCCGGGTTCGGTGCGGGCACTCGGCCGTCGAATCCTGCACCTGGTCAACCGGATTCGCGGACACCGGCCCGACGACGGCAGCGACAAACTCGCCGAGACGCTGCGGCAGCTGGAATCGGTGGAGCTGGGCCGCCGCGACGGGGCCCTGGTCACCCTGTGGGCCCTGATGCACCGGCTCGGCGATGTGGCCTGCCTGGCGGCGGCCTGCTACGCGGTCGGGGCCGAACCCCGCGTCGCCGGTCTGATGATCGCGTTCAGCGTGGGCAAGGCGGTGGGCACGATCCCGCTGGCCCCCGGCGGCCTGGTCTACGTCGAACTGACCCTGGTCTACAGCCTGTCCGCGGCCGCGGGACTGCCCGCCGCCCAGGCGGTCTCGGCCGCCTTCGTCTACCGCCTGATCAGCTTCATCCTGGTGGCGGTCGTGGGCTGGATCGTGTTCGCCTTCCTGTTCCGCAAGCCGCACGCCGACGACGCGGCCCTGGAGCGCGAATTCGAGAGCCGGTACTAGCCGATTACCCTGGCGGCGTGACGAAACTGGTGCCGCTCGCGCTCGACGCCCTGCTGGTGCTCGTGTTCTGCGCCATCGGCAGGCGCAGCCACGACGAGGCCGTCCTGCCCGGCCTGCTCCGCACGTTCTGGCCCTTCGCGAGCGGGCTGCTGCTGGGCTGGCTGCTGGCCCTGTGGTTGTTCGCGCGCGCCGAATCGTCCACGGCCGCGCGCGGTTTCGAGGACCGGGGGCGGTTGCCCACGGCCGTGCTCACGGGGTTCGACGCCGGGCGGCTCTGGCCCACGGGCGTGGTCGCCTGGCTGGGCACCCTGATCGGGGGCATGGTCCTGCGCGCGGTGAGCGGGCAGGGCGTCGCGGTGAGTTTCGTGATCGTCGCGGCCGTGGTGCTCGGATTCTTCCTGCTGGGGTGGCGCGGGGCCTGGAAGGCGTTGCGCTGAGCCGCTATTTGTCGTCCGGGGCCGCGAGCGACTGGAGCAGGCGGGCGGCCATGCGGGCGGTGGCGTCGCCGGAGTCGACATCGTCGATGTGGATGGCGAAGGCCAGATCGCCCATCGTGGCCACCAGCCAGCCGTTGGTGCCCGCGGTGGCGGCGTAGGCGCCCACATCGGCGTAGCGGCGCAGGCCGGCCAGTTCGGGAGCGGCGAGGCCGTCGCGCAGCGTGCCGCGCAGCCGGTCCACGACCTCGGGCGGGAGCGGGGCGAGGTCGGCCTCCGTCGTTGCGGGACGGCCGATTTCGATCATGGGCGGCGCCACGCCGCCGCGCGCGATCGCGGCCGCCGCGACGGCCAGCCCCAGCGGGCTGGCGAGAATCGGGTCGTTGCCGCCCTGGCGGACCTGTTCCACCCCGCGCCCGCCGATGGGCAGGCGGCCGGTGGTCTGGTCCAGGCCGGGCACCTTGAAGCCGATGCCCACGCCGACGGCGGCCGCGGCCTCGGCCATGTCCTGCGTCGAAACGTCCTGCGGCGCTTTCTTCTTGACGATCGCGGCCACCGCGCGGAACAGCTCGTTCATCCCGCCCGTCGGGTACACCCCGGTGAAGGCCACCGACCCCTGCGCGCTGGCGTAGGTGTTCTGCGCGGCGGCGACCACCGCCCCCGTGGACGGCTGGATGGCCACGATCGAGGCCGCGGTGCCCGCGCTGACCACGGCGTCCTCGGCCGCCCGCTGCAATCGCTGATCCATGGTCGAGGCGATGTCCGGGCCGGGCGGCCCCTGTTGCCCCGCGAGCTGGGTGACCAGTTTGCCGTCCGGCTCGAACAGCTGAACGCCCCAGCCCGCGTGCTGATCCCGGTTCTCCTGCCAGACCTTGCGCAGCCCGTCCAGCAACGGTGACCACACACGCCGGTCCGCGGCGATCAGCTGCGGCTGCTTCTCCATCACCACACCGGGAATCGGCGCCATTCGCGGTTCCAGGATGGCGAAGTCGTCCTCGCGCAGGTTCACCGCGACGATCGGCTTGCCCTGGGAGGCGGCGAGCTGCTGCATCAACGACGGTCCGGTGATCAAAGGCGCCACCGGCGCAATGGCGTCGGCGAGGGCGTTGGTGGTCCCGACCGGGTCGCCGGTGCGGCTCGGATCGACCTTGATCACGTTGATGATCTGCTCGGTCATCAGGGGTGCGCCCGCGTTGTCGTTCACCTTCGGCGACGGCGTGGCGTCGGTCTTCACCAGTTTGACCGTGCGCTTGTAGTCGAGCTGCGGCATCACCACGTTCGGCTCCCACGAGATTCGCCAGCCGATCGCCAGTTTGCGGATGCTGCCCTGGAGGTCGTAGGTCCAATCCTTACCGGGCCCGAAGTTCCAGTCCGCCTTCAGGTTGAACATGGCCGCGTCGGCGTCCAGGCCGATGTACTGCTCGACCTCGTAATCGGGTTTGCCGGGATTGAGCCCGGCGAAGATCTGCTGCAACGTGGCCTCGGCCCCGCCGGGGTAGGAGGTCAGCTGCGCGGCGCCGGTGGCGTCCTGTTTGTCCAACAGCTGGGTGAAGCGTTCGACGATGGATTTGGGGTCGCTCGGGGTGTCGTGAAACCCGCACGCTCCCAACGCGATCGCCAGGGCGGCAGCCGTCCCGGCTGCCACTGCGCCCCGAACGCGAAAGCGGCGGGATCCCCACACATCCATATCGCCCACTCTTCACTCTTGACACTTCAGCAACAAGACCAACGGTAAATTCACCATGCTCAGCGACCACAATAGTGCCCGATTCGACGCAGCCCGGGCACCGGTCGCCGAATCGTCGGCCACCGTTGCCGAATCGCCACCCGACCTCGTTCTCCCAGAGCGCAACCCGCGCGTCGCATTTCGTCGTAATCTTGTAATCACTGAAACACTTCTTGCACAGACAAGCGAGGCATTACTCATGCGACACGGACACAGAGGACGCGGATTCGGTCGTCCCGGCGGCTGGCAGCAGGCCGACCTCCCCGACGCCGCGGACGCCCCCGATTGGTTCGCGGGAAGATTGCCCGCGGACTGGTTCGTCGGGACGCCGACGGTGGAGATCGATCGCGACGAGATCGTCGTCATCGGCGAACTCCCCCTGCCCACCCCCGATTCCGGCCCGACCGACGCCGAACAGCCCGCCGACGCCGAACCGCCCGCCGGCTCGGTTCCCCGGGCCACCCGCGACGGCGCGGTCGCCCGCTTCCGCGAATCCACCCGGCCCGCGCGAATGCAGATCGCCCAGGAGGCGCAGGCCCGCTACGGCCGCAGCGTGGCCTGGGGCGTCTCGGTCGAGGGCGAGCGAATCATGTTCACCCACCTGGCCGTTCCGGTCATGACCCGGCTGCGTCAGCCCGAGCGCAAGGTGCTCGACACCCTGGTGGACGCGGGCGTGGCCCGGTCCCGCGCCGACGCCCTGGCGTGGACGGTGAAGCTGGCGGGCAAACACGCCGAGGAGTGGCTCGAGGAGTTGCGCTCGGCCATGCGCAAGGTCGACGACCTGCGCGCCGAGGGGCCGCGCGGCCTCTGAGCCGGACCCGAGCGGCTAGATTCGGGGCATGGCCCCGATCCTCGTGCTCAACGGCCCCAATCTGAACATGCTCGGCGTCCGCCAACCTGAGGTCTACGGCGCGCAGACCCTCGACGACGTGGTCGAACTGTGCCGCCGCACGGCCGCGCGGTTCGACCGGGAGATCGTGGCCTTCCAGTCGAATCACGAAGGGGCGCTGATCGATCGGATCCACGCCGCCCGTGGGGCCGAGTCCGCCATCGTGATCAATCCCGGCGGGCTCACCCACACCTCGGTCGCCCTGCGCGACGCGCTGGTGATCCCCGAGGTCCCGATCGTCGAGGTGCACATCTCGAATGTCCATGCGCGCGAGGAGTTTCGGCACCACTCCTACATCTCGCCCATCGCCACGGCCGTGATCGCGGGGATGGGCGTGCAGGGGTACGCCGCCGCCATCGAATTCCTCTGCGCGCCAGCCTGATTCCCGATCGCCCCCGCCGCACCCTTGCCCGCCCGTCTATGTAGTAGATATGCTACATACCATCCTGGTATTACTACGGAGGGCAGGATGACGGTAGGCGACCGGATCGCACTCGACGTCCGCGGTCTGCGGATGCGCTACGGCGACCGAGACGTATTGCAGGACGTGACATTCCGCGCGCACAGCGGCGAGGTGCTGGTGCTGCTCGGCCCCAACGGCGCGGGCAAGACCACCACCATCGAGGTGCTCGAGGGGTTCCGGATGCGGTCCGCGGGCGAGGTCACCGTGCTCGGCACCGATCCCGCGCACGGCCGCGAGGACTGGCGCGCGCGCATCGGCGTCGTGCTCCAGTCCTGGCGCGACCACGGCCGCTGGCGGGTGCGGGAACTGCTCGCCCACCTGGGCACCTACTACGCGCCCTATACGACCCCCGCCATCCGAAGGCCCTGGGATCCGGACGAACTCGTCGCCGCCGTCGGCCTGACCGAACAGGCGGACAAGAAGATCGCCACGCTCTCGGGCGGCCAGCGCCGCCGCCTGGACGTGGCGATCGGCATCGTCGGGCGGCCCGAACTGCTGTTCCTCGACGAGCCGACCGCCGGATTCGATCCGCGGGCGCGACGCGAATTCCACGATCTGATCCACCGGCTCGCCGACGACGAGCGGACCACGATCCTGCTCACCACCCACGATCTCGACGAGGCCGAGAAACTCGCCGACCGCATCCTGGTCCTGGCGGGCGGGCGGATCATCGCCGACGGCTCGGCCGACGAACTGTCGCGCCGCATCCAGGGCGAGGCGGAGATCCGCTGGACCCGCGACGGGCAGCGGTTCGTCCACACCACCACCGAATCCACCAAATTCGTCCACGAGCTGTTCAAGCAGTACGGCGAGGGGATCGACGAGCTCGAGGTCCGCCGGGCCTCGCTCGAGGACACCTATATGACGCTGGTCCAGCGCTTCGAGTCCGGACAGTTCGACACCGCGACGCACACGCTCGAGGAGGTGACCCGATGATCTCGCTCGGCGTGGCCACGCGGTCCGGGCTGACCCGCGGGCTGATCGAACTGCGGCAGAACCTGACCAACGGTATGGATCTGTTCACCCAGTTCCTGTGGCCCGTCATCCTTCTGGTAGCACTGTTCTTCATGCGCAACGGGCACTTCGGCGGGACGGGCTTCGGGCTCGGCGCGCTGGCGTTGCCCGGCGTCATGGGCATGCTGATCGCCTCCAACGGCATCTTCGGCATCGGGCAGTACCTGGCGCTGGACCGCGAGGACGGCACGCTGTTGCGGGCCAAGGCGATTCCGAACGGGATGGTCGGCTATCTCATCGGCAAGCTGGTCACCGTGTCCGGCGTCGTGCTGATCCAGGTCGCGGTGGTGCTGATCTTCGGGCTCACTGTGCTGGGCGGGCTGCGGCTCGACGGTCCGCGCGGGTGGGCGCTGTTGATCGGGGTGCTGGTGCTGGGCCTGTTGGCGACGCTGCCGCTGGGCGCGATCGTGGGCTCGGTGTTCGAGAGCCCGCGCTCGATCGGGTTCGTCTCCTTCCCGGTGATGGGCCTGGTGGCCGTTTCGGGCGTCTTCTATCCGATCACCTCGATGCCGGGGTGGGTGCAGGGCCTGGCGCAGGTGTTCCCGATCTACTGGCTGGGGCTGGGGATGCGGTCGGCCCTGCTGCCCCCGGAGGCCGCGGTCGTCGAACTCGGGCAGTCGTGGCGGCACTGGGAGACGTTCGGGGTGCTCGGCGTGTGGGCGGTGTTCGGACTGACGGTGGCCCCGATCGTGTTGCGGCGCATGGCCCGTCGCGAATCGGGTTCCCATGTCGCGGCCCGGCGCGAGAAGGCGATGGCGCGTGCCTACTGAGGTCATCTACAACCGCATCGCGATGCTGCGCGCCGAGCGCGGCATCTCGCGGCGGCAGCTGGCCGAGGCGCTCGGGGTGCACTATCAGACCGTCGGATATCTGGAACGCGGCGAGTACAGCCCGAGCTTGCATCTGGCGCTGCGCATCTCGGAGTACTTCGAGGTGCCGGTGGAGGTGGTGTTCTCCACCCGGCCGTTCCCGCGGCTCGGGTCGTCCACCGAGACCGCTTGAGCGTCAGGCGGTTTCGCCGCGCATGAGCCGGTACAGCGTGATCGGTTCGCCCGCACCGGAATTGGCCTCGACGCCCTTGCGCCACAAGCGGTGTGCCGCGTGCGAGAGCGACGCGTCCACGCCGACCTCCTCGCTGGCGTCGATGATGTGTTGCGCACCGGCCACCATCATGGTGTAGCTCGCGAGATCGCCCCAGCCGCCGGCCTTCGCGCTGGCGGCGTACTCGGTCATGAAGAACGGGAACGCCTCGTGGGAGCGCAGTGCGTAGGGCAGGAAGCGGGCGACGTCGTGTCCGGAGTTCTCGATCAGTGCCAGGGCCTGGTGATAGCCCAGCGTCCAGGGATGGAACACGGTCAGCAGCGCCTGGTAGAAGACCTGGGCGAGACCGTCGTCGTCGCCGAGGTACTCCTGCGGGCTCAACGGCCGCAGCAGGTCGGCGTGCGCCTCGAAGTCCGCCCGCGGCCCGCTGTAGAACAGGTACGAGGCGGGGTGGGTGATGTTGTCTCCCGCCGACATGAATCCGCCCGAGAGGAACCGCGCGCCGTGCTCCCGGACCCAGGCCCCGCCCCTGCGGGCGTTCTCGGGCGAGTCCGAGGACAGGTTCGCGATCACCTTCCCCGGCAGGCGGTCCGGGGCCTGCCCGAGGACGTCGTACATGGCGGCGTAGTGGGTGAGGCTGAGCACGATCACCTCGTTGGCGTCGAGCGCCTCGGCCACGGTGGCCGCGCGCGTCGCCCCGAGTTCGGCCATGGCCGCGGCCTTCTCGGGGCTGCGGTTCCACACCGTCACCGCCACCCCGGCGTCCAGGAAGGCCCGCACCATGGCCCGGCCCATGGGTCCGAGACCGATGACGGTGACCGATCGTTGTGGCTGCATGTATTCCTCCGATTCCGTAATGTCCCTGGTGGGAATGGTTGTGCCGAGCGGAGGATCGGGCAATAACGCACGTGCGGATGCGGTTGCTTACCGAGACGTACGCAATACGGTCAGGAGGACGCGGTGACGACTGCGAGTGATACGGATCACCAGGTGTGCGGCATGTCGATAGCCATCGACGTGGTCGGCGGCAAGTGGCGCATGCACCTGATGTGGGTGCTGGGCGAGGGCCCGCAGCGCTTCGGGCGGATCCGCGCGCTCCTGCCCGGCGTGAGCGAGAAGGTGCTCACCGAGAACCTGCGCCACCTCGAGTCCGCCGGTGTCGTCCACCGCGAGATCTACCCGGAAATCCCACCCCGCGTGGAATATTCGCTCACCCCCCTCGGCGAGGACCTGGCCCAAGCCCTGAAACCCCTC
The DNA here is from genome assembly GCF_053588115.1 of Nocardia sp. NPDC003482. Classification (NCBI taxonomy): domain Bacteria; kingdom Bacillati; phylum Actinomycetota; class Actinomycetes; order Mycobacteriales; family Nocardiaceae; genus Nocardia; species Nocardia sp. NPDC003482. The sequence goes on along the minus strand of NZ_JBSFPI010000007.1, from coordinate 52,916 downwards.
GAGGACTGGGGCGACCGCCACCGCCACCGCCTCGCACCCCCGGCCTGAGCGCCAACCCAGCCGCACCCCTTATTCGAATCCGCACCCGTTGTGGGGCTCTGAAAGGGGTGCGGATTCGAATAAAGGGTGCGGCTGGGTTGGTCAGGCGGGGGGGAGGTGGGTGAGGGCTAGGTGGGTGGCCAGTTGGGTGAGGAGGGGGGCGGCGGCGGGGATGGAGCGGGTGGGGTCGGGTTCGAGGTCGGAGAGGGGGTGGCAGGCGGTGAAACCGGCTCGGCGCCATTGGGGTTCGGTGAGGAGGCAGCGGCCGGCTACGGCTATCACCGGGATTCCGGCGGCGCGGGCGGCCTCGCTGACGCCGAGGGGGGCCTTGCCGTGCAGGGTTTGTTCGTCGAGGGAGCCTTCGCCGGTGATCACGAGGTCGGCGTCGGCTATGCGGGATTGGAAGTCGATCAGGTCGAGGACGACTCGGATGCCGGGGCGGGCGACGGCGTCGAGGACCGCCATGGCTCCGAAGCCGGTACCTCCGGCGGCGCCCGCGCCGGGGCGGTCGGCGGTCTCGGGTGCGACGACGCGGGCCCAGTTCGCCAAAGCCGCTTCGAGAGTCGCGCGTTGCTCGGCGTCCGCGCCCTTCTGCGCACCGAAAACCATTGCGGCCCCGCGTTTTCCGAGGAGAGGATTGTCCACGTCACTGGCGAGGACGAACCGCGCCTCGCGCAGGGCCGGGTGCAGTCCGGCGCGATCGATGCGGTCCGCGTTCGCGAGAGCCGCTCCCCCCTCGGGCAATTCGCGGCCCGCGGCGTCGAGTACGCGCAGGCCGAGCGCCCGCAACATGCCCGCTCCCCCGTCTGTGGACGCGCTACCACCCAGCCCCAGCACGATCTCGCGCGCCCCACGATCGAGGGCGTGCGCGACGACCTGACCGAGCCCGAAGGTACTGGCGCGCAACGGATCCGGCCTCCCGCCGGGTAACCGCGCCTGACCCACCACCGCCGCCAGTTCGATGACAGCGGTCCGGTCACGCACAGCGTAGACCGCCTCGCCCGGCTCCCCGGTGGGCCCGCCCGCCGTCACCGTCACCCGATCCCATCCGGCCGCGAGGAACGCGTCCACCGTCCCGTCCCCACCGTCGGCCACCGGCAGACAACGCAACTCCGCATCGGGCCGCACCCGCGCGATCCCGGCCGCCAGCGCCGCCGCCACCTCGGGCCCGCTCAACGACCCCTTGAACTTGTCCGGCGCGAGGACAACCCGAACCCGCTTCTCCCGCATCCCGACATTCTGCTGCCCGCCCACCATCACCGCATCAGCTGATCCGCTGCCGGGCCACCACCACCACGTCAGCCGTCCTGCCGCCCCGCCACCAGCACCGCGTCGATCTTCTGCTGCCCGGCCACCACGTCAGCCGAGGGGAGCCTGGTCGGCGTGGTCGATGGTCACCGTACCGGTGCGCAGGTAGGTGAGCACCGCGTTGTCGAGGGTGGGGTTGCCGCGGCCGAAGGTGCCGTGGTCGCCGCCGTCGACTGTGATCAGGTGGCCGTTCAGGGCGGCGGTTGTTGCCGGGCCGCCCTCGTATTGGGTGAGGGCGTCGTGGCGGCTTTGCAATACCAGCGGTGGGGTGTGTAAACCGTTGTCGGCGATGGGTACCGGGGTGGTGACGGGGGGCCAGTCGTCGCAGGCGATGCCGGAGCGGATGAGGTCGGCGCGGGCGTCGAGGGCGTTGCCTCCCGAGGCGACGGTTGCGGCCGCCGTGCCGATCAGTTCCGGCCTGGCCTCGATCGCGTTCTCGTTGCAGGTGATCGCGGCGAAGACGGCTCGGCCCGTCGGGTCGGTTGAGGTCACGCCCTCCAGCGCGCGCATGATCCGGGTGTCGTCGGGGTTGGTGTCGGTGTCGGCCATGGCCCGGGCGAAACTCGGCCAGAAGCCGCGGGTGTAGGTGGCGACCGAGGTGGCCGCCAGCAGCGGCACCTGGGCGGAGGCGCCGCCGGAGGCCAGGGTGCGGGCCAGATTCTGGGCCTGGCCGATCTGGTCGCGGCTGCCGTTGAAGCCGTCGCGGGCGATGTCGGCCAGCGGCGGCGGCACGGTCGCGGGGACATCGGCGGTGGTCGCGGGCGGCGGGGTGAGATTGGCGTACCAGCCGCCGCCCTGCGCGACCACCAGCCGCACCCAGTTCTGATACACCCGCAGCGGGGTGTCACCGAGGTGGTATTCGGCGTCGTGCGCGGCGATCCACGCGAACAGATCGTCCAGCCGCTGCTTGCCCGCCACCTGCTGCTGGGCGAACTGCTCGGTCCACACCCAGTGCGGATTCACATTGGAGTCCAACACCATTCGATCCACGCGCCCCGGGAACAGCGCCGCGTACACCGCGCCCAGATAGGTGCCGTAGGAGATGCCGAGGAAGTCGATGCGGTCCACGCCGAGCGCGGACCGCACGGCGTCGAGATCGCGCGCGGTGTTCTCGGTGGTGATGGTGTCGACGTAGCCGGGCTGGGCGGCCTCGCACGCGGCCCGGGTGGGCGGGCGGTCCCTGCCGTCGGGCGACGGGCAGTCCAACGGGGTGGACCAGCGCATGCCGCGCGGCTGCACCGCGACCCGGTCGTAGTGGGCGCCGAGTTCGGCCGGGAGTTCCCGCACCCGCCGCGACCAGTAGTCGAGCGCGTCCGCGCCGGGGCCGCCGGGATTGGCGAAGATCGTCCCCCAGCGTTCGCCGGTGGCGCGAATCCGGCTCACGGTCAACTCGATTCGGGGTCCCGTCGGGGAGGTGTAGTCGCGCGGGACCGTGATCACCGCGCACTGCGCCCCGTTGCCGGGCGTCACCGCGCCCGCCGGGCAGGCGCCGAACACCGGCGCGGCCTCGGCGCCGGCCACCCCGCCGAGCAGGTGCGCCGCCAGCACCGCGGCGAACATCCCGACCATCGCGCGGGTCACCGTTCGTGTCGCCATCTGCGTCAATCTCTCCGGTCGTGCCGCCCGCGCACGGGGGCCGCCTCACCCTCGACCCGAACATTCTGGGCAGCCGAACCCCCGCCGACAACTCGAACGCGACAAGCCGGGCCATCCGCGCACACTCGGCAACCCTCGGGTTCTAGGCTCGACGAGTGACAGCAGCGCTGACAGTCAGCAACAACACCGAGCAAGCGCGCTTCGAACTGCGGGTGGACGGCAATCTCGCCGGAATCGCGCAATATCAGGACACGGCCGGGGAACGCGCCTTCGTGCACACCGAGATCTATCCGCGCTACGAGGGCCAGGGCTACGGCCGCAAACTCGTGCAGGCGGCCCTGGACGACACCCGCGACGAGGGTTTCGGGATTCTGCCGCTGTGCCCGATGGTCCATCATTTCGTGGAATCGCGGCCGCAATATGTCGCATTGGTCCCCCATTGGGCGCGCGAACGATTCGGCCTGCCGGACAACTTGCCGGGATAAGCGGTAAACGGACACAACTCGAGCGGGCGTACGGGTTGATCCGGTGCGATGATGACCTAGTGGCACGCGCAGAGGAACACGGCGATCGCTCGCGACGCGAATTCCGGCACGAAGAACAGACGGTGCGGCCCGGCACGCTGCTGATCTCGGCGACCGATCTGGTCGAGCCGTCGTTCCGCCGAACCGTGGTGTACATCGTCGAGCACAACGACGCGGGCAGTCTGGGCGTGGTGCTGAACCGCCCCAGCGACACCGCCATTCACGACGTGCTGCCCCGCTGGGCCGAACTGGCCGCCCCGCCGCGCGCGCTGTATCTGGGCGGTCCGGTCAAACGCGACGCGGCCCTGTGCCTGGCCACCGTCCGGGTCGGCGCGTCGATCGATCGGGTGGCGGGCCTGCGCCGGGTGGACGGCCGGGTCGCCCTGCTGGATCTGGACTCGGATCCGGATCTGGTCGCGCCGCTGATCGAGGGCATTCGCGTCTTCGCCGGATACGCGGGCTGGACCTTCGGTCAGCTCGAGGGCGAACTGGAACGCGGCGACTGGATCGTGCTCTCGGCGCTGCCGTCGGACCCGATCGCCGGGCGCACCGACCTGTGGGCGCAGGTGCTGCGCCGCCAGCCGTTACCGCTGTCGCTGCTCGCCACACATCCGATCGAACTAGAACGCAACTGAGATACGTATTCACCCAGTGTGGGCATTTTCTCGCGATCGTCATACCGACTGACTCGGTGAGCTCGTGGCGGGCTCATCCTGGTCGCCCCGCGACGGGGCCGACACGCAGCCGTCCCGGGTCGGTCCGCCGATTCCCGACGGGACCGACGGGGATTCCTCGCAGGCGCGACTGCTGCGGGTGCTCTACGACGAGCACGCGACCGCGCTGTGGCGCTACACCTACAGCCTCGTCGGGGATTCGGGACGGGCCGAGGACATCGTGCAGGAGACGCTGCTGCGGGCGTGGCAGCGACCGCACGTCCTCGATCAGTCGACCGCGTCGGCGCGGGCCTGGTTGTTCACCGTGGCCCGCAACATGGCCGTCGACGAACATCGCAGCGCCCGGCGCCGGCGCGAGTACCGCACCGACAATCCGCCCGAACAGGCCAGCCCCGATCAGGCCGATCGCGCCCTGGACGGCTGGCTCATCGCCGACGCGCTCGCCCGGTTGAGCACCGACCATCGCGAGGTGATCGTGCGGGCCTACTACCGCGGCCTGTCCACCCACCAGATCGCGACCGAACTGGCCATTCCCGAAGGCACCGTGAAATCCCGAATGCACTACGGCATGCGAGCGCTGCGCTCGGCACTACAGGAGATGGGGGTGACGAAGTGACCGACGACGAGTACGCGACGTGGGACGCGCCGTACGTACTCGGCGCGCTCGATCGGGCCGAACGGCTGGAATACGAGGAGCATCTGGCCACCTGCCGCCCCTGCCGGGCCGCGGTGGCCGAGCTGGCCGGGCTGCCGAGTCTGCTCGGCCGGGTGGAACCGGCCGTGGCCCTGTCGCTGGTGGATCCGCCGCCCGAACCGCTGCACGAGCGGACCAATCATCGTTCCGAACCCGTTGCGCCGCAACCCGATTCGACGCCGGAACTGTTGCCCCGGCTGGTGCGCCGGACCGACGCGAGTCGCCGGAGGGGACGGCTCGCGGCGGCGGGCGCGGCGGTGCTGGCCGCGGCCGCGGCGGTCGCCGTCGCGGTCCCGATCACCGTGGGCGTGACCCATCGGGACACCCCGTCCGCGGCCGCGACCGGGCAGGTGGTGGCCGAGCGGCAACTGGAACCGCTGGCGGCGACGGCCGTCTCGGCCACCGTCAGGATCATCGACGCGGGCGGGCGGGCCACGGTGGAGATGTCGTGCCGCTACGCGCCCGGCTCCTCCCCGTACCAGGAGAACTTCGAACTCTGGCTGACCTCGCGAACGGGGTTGACCGCCAAGCTGGTCGGCTGGACGGCGGGCCCCGGCGACGATCTGACCCTGACGCGCACGACGGACGTGCCGCCGGATCAGATCGCCGCGATCGAGATCCGCGCCAAGGGCGCGACGATCCTGCGCTCGGCGATCTGACGCCTAGCGGCGCAGGCTCTCCTCGTCCGGCGTGGCCCGCACGGTCAGCGACCACAGATTGGTGTCGTCGCGCCGCAGCGAGCGCCGGATGCCGTCGCCCGCGGGATGATTCAGCGCGTGCCGCACCGCGGCCGCGGCGGCCGGATCGCCCACCGCGATGCGCGCGCTGCCGTCCGGATACCCCTTCGCCGCGATACCCGCGCGGGCCAGTGTGTCGGCGATCCCCGAACCGGGCAGGTACAGGAAGTTCGCGCGGCTGCGCGGCACCCGGAAACCCTCCCGCCGCAACGCCGTTCGCAACAGCTCCCGCTCGGTGGTGATCCGCAGGACGCGCTCGGCCAGTTCGGATTCGGCGGCGTAGGAGGCCGTCACCGCCGCCACCGCCGTCTCCGGAATGCCGAAGGGCACCTGCAACCGGCGCACCCGGCTCACCAGTTCGGGTGCGCCGAAGACGTACCCGATCCGCAGCCCCGCCAGACCGTACGCCTTGGAGAAGGTGCGCAGCACCAGCAGATTCGGATACCGGGCGACCAGGTCGAGCGGATCGAGCAGGTCACCGGCGCCGAGGAATTCCACGTACGCCTCGTCCAAAATGACGGGGATGTGCCGGGGCACGGCGAACAGGAACGCCTTCAACTCGCTCGCCGGAACCACGGTGCCCGTCGGATTGTGCGGACGGCACACCGCGACCAGGCCGGTGCGGTCGTCCACCGCGCGCAGCATCGCCCACAAATCCTGCCGCCCCGACGAATCCAACGGCACCGCAACCGATTCCAGCCCGACCATCTCGGCCATGATCGGATATCCGTCGAAGGTCGGCGCGGCGAACACCATGCGCTGCCGCGGTGCGGTGAGCGCCTGCATGATCTGCATGATCACCCCGGTGCCGCCCGCGCCCACCACCACGCGGTCCGGCGGCACCCCGAGGTGGTGGGCGATCAGGTTCGGCAGTCGCCGCGGCAGGAACTCCGGGTAGCGGTTGGCGTGCGCGACCGTGCTGCGCACCGCGTCGAGGACCGAGGGCAGGGGCGGGAACGGATTCTCGCTGAGCGTCAGGTCGTAGCGCGACCCGACCGGACGGAACACCTCGTGTTCCCGCGAACGCGTCGGTTCGGTGCGCCACGACCTGCTGCTCATCGTGTCGCTCCCCACCGCACGGCCGCCGCGGCCGCGAAGTCGCCCGCGTGCGCGAAGGCCGACATGAGCACGACCGAGCCCGGCCGCAACCGGCCCGCGGAGTTCTCCACGTCCAGCGTCACCGGAATGCCCGCGGCGAACAGGTTTCCGCACCGGTCGAAGGTGTCGGGATGGCGTTCGGCGGGCAGTTCCAGCGCGTCGTGCCAGTTGCGCAGGAACAGCCGGTTGGGCTGATTGGTGACGAAGGTGTCGATGTCGCGGGCCTTCACCCCGATCCGCTCGCACACCGCCAGCGCGACCTCGGGCACCAGCCGGTTGCCGCGCGCGAACACCTTGGTGATCTTGGATTCGGTGAAGCTCACGCAGCCCTGGCCCTCGCCGGGTTCCCAGTACTTGCGCTCGGAGTTGGTGCTGAACTCCATATCGCCCGCGAACTCCGGATAGGTCCGGCACTCGATGTCGAGGATCGGGGCGTCGGCGTTCTTCACCAGCAGCCCCACCCCGCAGCCGTCGCCGGGCACGGGCGCCTGGGCCAGGCCGCGGATATCGGTCTGGGTGAACACCGGACCGGCCGTGTTCTGCGACACCGCGATCAGCGCGCTGCGCGCGTCGGTGGTCCGCAGGATCATCCGGGCCAGCGACATCAGGTGCACGAAGGCCGCGCAGCCGCCGTTGTGCACGTCGATCACGTGGTCCGGGCGCATGTTCAGCCGCCGGGCCACCTCCGGTCCGCACCCGAGGACGGGATTGGTGGGCAGCTGGGTGTGGGTGAGCAGCACGTCCACGCCCGAGATCGCCTCGCGCCCATGGCGTTCCACCAAGGGCGCGATCGCGCGCTCGACCATGTCCACCGCCGTCTCGTCGCGGTCGACGTGGTGGCGGGCCTTGGGCGCGCGGAACATGACGTTCTTGGCCATCCGCTCGGAACGGGAGAACTGGGTGAAGTATTCGGTGCCGACGGGTTCGCCGGGCAGATAGCTCGCCACGTCGACCAGGCTCACCGGTGGTGCTGTCGTGTCCATGCCGGATCTCATTTCATCCACTCGGGTTTGATCGGAAGGCCGTGCGCGGCACGGTATTCCGCGATCGCCTTGAGGTTGTCCAATTCCAGTTGGTGGCCCGCGGAGAACATCTCCCAGAAATCGCCCACCCACACCGGACGTTTCGGCGGCGCGGCCTCGGGATAGGGGTTCTCGTCGTAGAACGGGTGACGGCAATTCGTCCACAGCACAACCGAACCCGGCTTGTCGAACACCACCTGCGCGTCGACCACCCGCATCAGATAGATCATCCACAGGTGTTCACCCTGATCCCACGCGCAGTGGTAATCGACGGTCATGGCCTCGGGATTGGCGACCGTGCGGGTGTAGATCTTGGTCTCCGGGCCGAGCCGGTCGTAGGCCAGCCACAGCCCCGGCCGCTCGGTGGGCACGAAACCGCGCAGGCTGTAGGTCCATTCCTCCAGCGAGCGGGTGTCGGCCAGATACTCGTAGAGCTCGCGCGGCGGCGCGTCGATATACCCCTGCACCGGGCAGAAGTCGCCGTAGATCTGGTCGTGCGGATACACCGACCGGAGCATGTCCATGATGATCGGGGTGGTCGCCTCGCGATCGGAGTTCTCGATGCGCAGTACTCCCGGAATCACCTTCTCGGGAATATCGCTGAGTGCGGGCAGGGCGCTGGTGGTCACGAATGCCTCCTCGGTGCCGACAAGAACGGTAGAAACGGCGGAATCTCGTCCGGGTCGCAGTCGATCGAGACGAACGACGGGCCCGGGTGCTGCGTGCAGCGGCGGACGGCAGCACTCAATTCGTCCGCGCTGGCGGGCGAATACGCGGGTAGGTCGGGGAACATCGCCGCCATGCCCGCGCCGGGATGCGCGGGCCGGAAACGGTTGAAGCTGTAGCGATCCCCGTAGTAGAGCTGTTCGCGGGTTATGCACATGGCGTGCGCGTTGTTGTTGAAGATCACGAACGTCACCGGCAGGTCGTATTCGATGGCGGTGTGCACCTCCATGCCGTGCATGAAGAAAGCGCCGTCACCGGCGATGACGAAGGTCCGCCGCACCCCGCCGTCGGGGCGGCGCCGGCGCGCGAAGGCCGAGCCGATGCCAGCGCCGAACGCGTACCCCATCCCGCCCATCCCCAGGGCGACGACGAACCGTCCCCCGCGCGGCAACCGCAGGTGATGCACCACGGCCGCCCCGGTGTTGCCCGCGTCGACGAAGACGTCGGTTCCGGGTTCCATTGCCGCGCCGAGGGCTTCGACGATCTCCCGATAGCGCAGGCCGGGTCCGGTGGCCTCGGGCACCGACAGCGGGGTGGTGCGCGCCGCGGCGCTTGTCGCGGCCCGCCCGTCGTCCAGATCGTCGGCCAGCTCCGCCAGCGCGGCGGCCAGGTCGCCGGTCGGAGCGTGCGTCGAATCCGCGTACGGCGCTTCGGCTCCCACGCTGACCAGCGCCGGATGGGTGAGCGCCTCGTCCAGTCCGGTGCGCGCGGTGATCGGTAGCCGAGTGCCGACCAGCAGGCACACCGCCGCGCCCCGGACCGCCTCGACCAGTTCGGGATGCCCCATGCTCCCGGCCACCCCGCAGAAGCCGGGTTCGTCGTGGTCGAAGACGTCCTTGGCGTCCGGCGCGACGCCGACCGCGGCGTCCAGAACCGCTGCCAGCCTGCGCAGTTCGCCGCGCGCGTCGTCGCGCGCCACCTGATCGCCCGCGATGAGGGCCACCTTGCCCCGGGCGTGCCCGTGGCGCAGGGCGTCGCGGACGCGGGCGAGCGCGGCGGGATCCGACAGCGGCGCGCGGCGCGGCGGGCGGAACGGTTCGGCCGCGAGCGGGGCCTGCTGAACGTCCTTGGGCAGCAACAACACCGCGGGCCCGCCCCGGTGCAGGGCGCGCACGGCGCGCTCGAGCTGGTCGGGCAGGTCGGCGGCGTCGGACACGCGCGCGCAGAAGTACGAGATCGGCTCGAAAACCCGTGCGGCGTCGAAGGTTCCGGCGAGCCCGCTGGTGTCCTGGAACGCGCCCGCGCCCGCCAGCGCGGTCGGCGGCTGTCCCACCAGGGCCAGCACCGGGACTCGAGAGGCGAACGATTCCGCCAGTCCCGCAACGAGATTCATGGCCCCGCCGCCGGATGTGGCGGCGACGACCCCGAATCCGGCGGTCGATCGGGCGTACCCGTCGGCCATGGTGGCGGCGGAGAACTCGTGCTTGGCGACCACCGCGGTCAGCTCGTCGGGCGCGTCGAAGATCGCGTCGTAGAGATCCTCGATATTGGCGCCGTCCACCCCGAAGATGTGCCGGACGCCGAGTTCGGCCACGGCCCGCACCAGGTAGTCCACCGCTCGTGACGGCATCCGTGCTCCTTTCGGGGGTTCGAGCGGGCGGACGTCCGCCGTCGCTCTCACACCCGGATACGAGAAACCCCGCCGTCGGGTTCATCGCCGCTTGCCTTGTACGTATACGTCTACATATAGTGGAGCCATGCCCAACAAGACCGTGTACGTCTCCGACGACGACCTCCCCCTGTTCCAGCGCGCGCAGGAGCTTGTGGGCGGCAATCTGTCCGGCGCGATCGTGACGGCCCTGCGGCGGTTCATCGAACTCGAGGAGGGGCGGCAGGAGGGGTACGACGAGGTGGTCGTGCGGGTCGGCCGCAATGGCGCCCGGCAGGTGCGCTTCTCCGGCGCGCTGCTGGGCGAGTCGCGCGACGTCAACGATCAGGACTGGCGATACCTGCGGGTATGGCGTACGCGCAAGGGCAGATTCGCGCTGCACGTGCAGATCTCGAAGTGGTCGGAGTACCCGACCCAGACCCACAAGAACTGGATCAAGGAACTGACCGACTGGCGTCGCATGCTCGGCGTCGTCGATCCGGACTGGGGTGATTTCACCCTGGACACCTTCGATTCGATCACCGACCTGAAGGACAGGATTCCCGACAGCCTCTACGCCCGCGTCCGCGATCTCGCCGAGCACCCGCAGATCGAGGACCTCGACATCTGACGTAACCGCCTGTCCCACAACCGAATACGACCCACCTTGACCGCGAGTCCACGGCGGTCACGGCGTGGCCGAAGCATGCATTCATAACCATCCATTGATGAAAGGAACGCCCGTGCATACTGGGCAACCCGCACCGGCCATCGCCGTGACCGGCCTGCGAAAATCCTTCGGCGAGCAGGTCGTCCTCGACGGCATCGACCTCACGGTGCCGCGCGGCACGATCTTCTCGCTGCTCGGCCCCAACGGCGCCGGGAAGACCACGACCGTGCAGATCCTGTCGACGCTGCTGCGCGCCGACGGGGGCGAGATCCGGGTCGGCGGCCACGACGTCGCGGCCGATCCGGACGCCGTGCGCTCGCTCATCGGGGTCACCGGCCAGTTCTCCGCGGTCGACGAACTGCTCACCGGACGCGAGAACCTGCTGCTCATGGCCGATCTGTACCACCGGCCGCGGGCCGAGCGCCGCCGGTTGGCCGACGACCTGCTCGACCGCTTCGACCTGACCGAGGCGGCCGACAAGGTGGTGAGCGGCTACTCCGGCGGGATGACCCGGCGGCTGGATCTGGCCATGACGCTGGTCGGCGAGCCCGAGGTCATCTTCCTCGACGAGCCGACCGTGGGCCTGGATCCGCGCAGCCGCCGCGCGGTGTGGGACATCATCCGCGAGTTGGTTTCCGGCGGCGTGACCATCTTCCTCACCACCCAGTACCTCGACGAGGCCGACGAGCTCGCGCACCGCGTGGCGGTGCTCGAACACGGCCGCATCGTCGCCGAGGGCACGCCCGAACAGCTCAAGCGGCTGGTGCCCGGCGGGCACATCCGGCTCACCTTCGCCGAGTCACCGGATCTGGCGGCGGCCGCGGATCTGCTGGGCGGGGTGGCCGAGGCCGAGGACCGCACCCTCGCCGTGCCCACCGACGGGTCGGTCACCGCGCTGCGGGCCGTACTGGATCGGCTCGAGGGGGCGCGCATCGAACCCGAGGCGCTGTCGGTGCACACCCCCGATCTCGACGACGTCTTCCTCACCCTCACCGGTCAGTCCGTTCCCGAGAAGGAATCCGCACGATGAGCACGCTCTCCTACACCCTCGCCGATTCGGCGACCATGCTGCGCCGAAACCTGGTGCACGCCAAGCGGTATCCGGCGTTGACCATCGGTGTGCTCGTCATGCCGGTGCTGTTGTTGTTGATGTTCAACTACGTGTTCGGCGGGGCGCTGGGCAAGGCGATCGAGGGGAATTACGTCGACTACCTCGTGCCCGGGATGATGTTGATGATTCCGGCGTATCTGATCGTCAGCGTGGCGGTCGGGGTGGCCTCGGATATGACCAAGGGCATCGTCAACCGGTTCCGGACGATGCCGATGTCGCATTCGGCGATCCTCACCGGACAGGTCGTGGGGACGGTCATCCAGGGGTTGCTGGGTGTGGCCGGGATGGTCGCGGTCGGCGTCCTCATCGGCTTCCGCCCGCACGCCGGCGTTCTCGGCTGGCTGGGCGCCTTCGGCCTCATCGCCCTGGTGATGTTCGCCCTCACCTGGCTGGGGGCCGGATTCGGCCTGGCCGCCTCCACTCCCGAGAGCGCCAGCAACACCCCTACCGTCATCGTCTTCCTTCCGTTCCTCGGCAGCGGTCTCGTCCCGACCGACACCATGCCCACCGGGGTTCGTCACTTCGCGGAGTATCAGCCCTTCACGCCGCTGACCGAAACCCTGCGGGGGTTGTTGATGGGTGGGCCGGTGGCGAGTCACGCTGTCGTGGCGATCGCGTGGTGTGTGGGGATCACTGTGGTGGGGTATGTGTGGTCGGTCACGCTGTTCCGGCGTAAGACTCGTTAGCCCCTGCGCCTTCGGCGCGGGGACAAGGGGGTGGGCGCGGCGACAAGGGGGTGGGCTCTGAATCCCCGCCCGGTCCCTCTCGGCTCCCCAGTTCCCAGCCCGGTCCGCCCAGCGGGCCGGGCTGGGATTCCGAGCATCATGGAACCCATGGACCACCCGAGCGGCTTCCGACCGAACCCGCCTCCCGCCACGGGCACTCGCAGCCGCGTTCTGGCGCGGCTGCGTGTCGCCCGTTGGGAGTTGATCCTGCGGCAGACGATCATCGAGCCGGGCGGGGACAGTGGGTGGCACTACCATGACGGGACGCTGGTGGTGCTGGTGACCGGCGGGACGCTCGATCATCCCGGAATGGATTGCGCGCCGGTGCGTTACGGGCCGTGGCGGGTGTTCCGCGAGCCCAGTGGGCGCGAGCGCGCGCATCTCGCTCGCAATGGGGGGACGAAACCGTTGATGCTCACGGTCCTGTATCTCAATCCCGCCGACAGTCCCTTGTCCCGGCAGGTCGAGCCGCCGCCGTGCGCTCAGGACGCGCGGTAGGCGCGCAGCCAGTCGGGGAACGCGGTGAGGTCCGGCAGGACGACATCGGCCCCGGCGGCGCGCAGTTCGTCGGCGGCGCACGGGCCGGTGGCGACCGCGACCGAATACGCCCGCGCCGTGCGGGCTCCCAGGACGTCGCCGATGTGGTCGCCGACGTAGACGCTCGCGCCGTGGTCGCGCAGGGCCTCGGCCTTGCGTTCGGCCCACAGGTCGCCGATGACCGCGTCGGCGTCGATGCCCAGATGCTCGAGGTGCAGTTTGGCGTTGGGTTCGTATTTGGCGGTGACCACGACGCTGCGCCCGCCCGCGGCCCGGACCGCCTCGATCGCCTCGCGCGCGCCGGGCATGACGACCGTGCCGGTGATGGCGTGGGTGGGATACATCGAGCGGTACAGCTCCGCCATCGCCGTCACGTCCTCGGCCGGAAACCAGTGTCCCAGTTCGATTTCCAGCGGCGGGCCCAGGCGCGTGACGGTGAGATCGCAGTCGATGGGGACCCCGGTGCGTTCGGACAGCGCCCGGTAGCACTCCCGGATGCCGGGCCGCGAATCGATCAGCGTCATGTCCAGGTCGAAGCCGACCGTGAAACCGGGCATCGCTCAGTCGGCGGTCCGGCAGGCGTCGCGCAGCGAGCACGCGCCGCAGGCGCTTCCGCAGCCACCGGTCTCGGGGACGGGCGGCAGCGCCCGCGCGGCGGCGTCGACCCCGGCGCCCAGGGTGAACAGCGCGATCACCGCGGCCACGGCGGCGGCCACGAATCCGATCGGCCCGCCCACGACGAGCACGACGAAACCCCCGGCGGCCAGCAGCACACCGGCGCCCACGGAGGTCGGCGCGGCGACGCGATTGGCGAGGCGGAAGGTCTCCTCGCTGCGCAGCGCCGGTTCGGTGTGCACGCCGAAGAAGCGATTGGGGGGCAGGGAACCGGTCAGTCCGAGCAAGCCGGTGACGACGGCCACCGCCGCCAGCACGAACAGGATCAAGGCCACCACGAACACTCCGATCACGCTACCCCGCCGTACCCGCCGCCCCTCCTCGGGCCCCGCCACCGCACGTTCTACCCTGGTGAAGACCGCTGACCAGGGAGAAGGCATAACAGTGCAGGACACTCGCGACACCGAACCGACCGGTACCGCCGCCCGCGGTGACGGCGGCGTGCCCGCGCACCGCTACAACGCCGACCTCGCCGCCCGCATCGAGCGCAAGTGGCAGCGGACCTGGGCGGAGCGCGGCACCTTCCACGCGCCGAATCCGGTCGGCCCGCTGGCCGGGGACCCGCCCGAGGACAAGCTGTTCATCCAGGACATGTTCCCGTACCCGTCCGGCGCCGGACTGCACGTGGGTCATCCGCTGGGCTATATCGCCACCGACGTGTTCGCCCGCTATCACCGGATGCGCGGGCGAAATGTGTTGCACGCCTTGGGTTACGACGCGTTCGGCCTGCCCGCCGAGCAGTACGCGGTGCAGACCGGCGCGCATCCGCGGGTGACCACCGAGTCGAATATCGACACCATGCGCCGCCAGCTGGACCGGCTCGGGCTGGGCCACGATCCGCGGCGCACGTTCGCCACCACCGATCCCGAGTTCTACAAGTGGACGCAGTGGATCTTCCTGCGCATCTACAACTCCTGGTACGACCCGGTCGCGAACAGGGCCCGGCCCATCGACGAGCTGGCGGCCGAATTCGCCGCGGGTGTCCGGGCCACCCCGGACGGGCGGGCCTGGGCCGAATTGTCGCCCGCCGAACAGGGTTTCGCGCTCGACGCGCATCGGCTGGTGTACCGGTCGGATTCGACGGTCAACTGGTGCCCGGGGCTGGGGACGGTGCTGGCCAACGAGGAGGTCACCGCCGAGGGGCGCAGTGAGCGCGGGAACTTCCCGGTGTTCCGGAAGCGGTTGCGGCAGTGGATGATGCGCATCACCGCCTACGCCGATCGGCTCATCGACGATCTGGAACTGCTGGACTGGCCGGAGAACGTGAAGGCCATGCAGCGCAACTGGATCGGGCGTTCGCGCGGGGCGCGGGTGCGGTTCGCGGTGGGCGAGGAGAGCATCGAGGTGTTCACCACGCGGCCGGACACGCTGTTCGGCGCGACGTATGTGGTGCTGGCCCCCGAACACGAGCTGGTGGATCGGCTGGTGGCCGAGCGGTGGCCGGACGGGATCGATCCGCACTGGACGTTCCAGTCGCCGACGCCGGTGGAAGCCGTTGCGGCGTACCGGAAGTCGATCGCCGCGAAGTCGGATCTGGAGCGGCAGGAGAACAGGGACAAGACCGGCGTGTTCCTCGGGGTGTACGCCGTCGATCCGGTGCGCGGCGAACGGGTTCCGGTCTTCATCGCCGATTACGTACTGAGCGGATACGGGACCGGTGCGGTCATGGCCGTGCCCGGCCACGATCAGCGGGACTGGGAGTTCGCGACCGCCTTCGGGCTGCCGATCCGGGAAGTGGTCGCGGGCGGGGACATCGCGGCGGCGGCGTACTCCGGGGACGGGACGCTGGTCAACTCCGGATTCCTCGACGGACTCGATGTGGAGACCGCCAAGGCGCGGATCGTCGAACGGCTCGAGGCGACCGGGGCCGGGGCGGGCACGGTGCAGTACAAGCTGCGGGACTGGCTGTTCGCGCGGCAGCGGTACTGGGGTGAGCCGTTCCCCATCGTGTACGACGAGCAGGGCCGGGCGCACGCGCTGCCGGATTCGATGCTGCCCGTACTGCTTCCGGAGGTCGAGGACTTCGCGCCGGTGACCTTCGATCCCGACGACGCCGATTCCGAGCCGTCGCCGCCGCTGGCCAAGGCCACCGACTGGGTGCACGTGGAGCTGGATCTGGGTGACGGGCCCAAGCGGTATCGCCGGGACACCAATGTGATGCCGCAGTGGGCGGGCAGCTCCTGGTATCAGCTGCGCTACACCGATCCGACCAACACCGAGGCCCCGGCCGCGCCGGAGAACGAGCGGTACTGGCTGGGCCCGCGTCCCGCCGAGCACGGACCCGACGATCCGGGCGGAGTGGATCTGTACGTCGGCGGCGTCGAGCACGCCGTGCTGCATCTGCTGTACGCGCGGTTCTGGCAGAAGGTGCTGTTCGACCTGGGCGTTGTCTCCGG
Source organism: Nocardia sp. NPDC003482 (assembly GCF_053588115.1). Taxonomy (NCBI): domain Bacteria; kingdom Bacillati; phylum Actinomycetota; class Actinomycetes; order Mycobacteriales; family Nocardiaceae; genus Nocardia; species Nocardia sp. NPDC003482. The sequence continues at coordinate 36,796 of NZ_JBSFPI010000007.1, read as the reverse complement.
TTCCGAGCCGTACCGGCGGCTGTTCAACCAGGGGTACATCCAGGCGTACGCCTACACCGACGAACGCGGTACCTACGTGCCCGCCGCCGAGGTCGTCGAGCGGGATCGAAAGTTCTTCTGGACCAACGAATCCGGTGTGGAACTGGAGGTGTTCCAGGAGTACGGGAAGATCGGCAAATCGCTACGGAACGCGGTCTCGCCCGACGAGATGTACGACCTGTACGGGGCGGACACCTTCCGGGTCTACGAGATGTCCATGGGCCCGCTCGACACCTCCCGCCCCTGGGCCACCAAGGACGTCGTCGGCGCCCACCGCTTCCTGCAACGGGTTTGGCGCCTGATCGTCGACGAGGAGACCGGCGCCCCGCGCGTCACCGACGAGGCCCCCACCGACACCACGCTCCGCCTCCTGCACCGCACCATCGAGGGCGTCGACGCCGACTACGCCGCCCTGCGCGACAACACCGCGGGCACCAAACTCATCGAACTCACCAACCACCTCACCAAGACCTACCCCGACGCCACCCCCCGCGCCGCCGCCGAACCCCTCGTCCTCATGCTCGCCCCCATGGCCCCCCACATCGCCGAGGAACTCTGGGAACGCCTGGGCCACACCACATCCCTGACCCACACCCCCTTCCCCACCCCCGACCCGACCTACCTCACCACCACCGAAATCGAATACCCCATCCAAATCAACGGAAAGGTCCGCACCCGCATCGCGGCCCCCGCCGACGCCGACCCCCCCACCATCGAATCCCTCGCCCTCTCCAACCCCAAGACCCAAGAGCTCCTAGCCGGCCGCACCCCCCGCAAGGTGATCGTCGTCCCCAACCGCCTGATCAACATCGTCCTCTGACCCCGCCGAGCGAAGCGAGGTGGGGGTTACGGGAGGAGGACGTCGTTGAGGGTGACCAGGGAGAGGTTGCGGGAGCGGATGATGTCTATCAGTTGGGGGTAGACGTGGGTGACCGGGGGGTGGTTGGCGTGGCCTATGACTATGGCTTGGGGGGTGAAGTATTGGCGGGCCATGTCCAGGAGGTAGTCCTCGGTGATCAGTTGGGAGTCGGCCAGGGTGCCGTACCACATGGTGGGGATGGTGTAGCCGCAGTCGGCGGCTACTCGGTCGACGGTGGGGTCGTGGTAGCCGTAGGGTGGGCGGTAGTAGGGGGTGCCGTCGACGCCGAAGGTGTTGTGCAGGAAGGTTTTCGCTCGGTTGAGTTGGTCGGCGACCTGGGTGGGGGAGAGTTTGGTGAGGGCGGGGTGGTCCCAGGTGTGGTTGCCGAGTTGGATCTGGCCGGAGTCGACCAAGGGGCGCAGGGCGTCTCGGTGGGTGGTCCAGGCGTCGTAGTAGGCGGTGACGAAGAAGGTGAAGCGGGCGCCGGTGTCGCGGGCGAATTGGATGTAGGCGCCGACGACCTCGGGGCTGGCGCCGTCGTCGACCGTCAGGGCGAGGTTGTTGCCGGGGCCGGGTAGGGCGGTGAGGGTGCCGTGCGGCACGGGTGTCCTCGGGCCGGCGGGCGGGGGCGGCAGCAGCGACGGGGGCGGCGGTGGCGCGGCGGGGCCGCCGCCGGAACCACTGGGCAGCGGCGGATCGCCCTCGGCGAGGGTGGATCCGGCCAGCGCGGCCGTGGCGCCGACGGCACCGGCCGCCAGCAGGGTCAGGAACTGGTGCCGGGACAACCTCGAACTCATAGCGCACCCAACATATTCCGGGAGCCGCCCGCACCGCATGAATTCGAGATGACGTCGAGCCGAACCTTCTCAGCGCGCGATCGGCCGCAGCACGATCTCGGTGGGGTGCGCGTCGCGCGGCGTCTCCACCGCGTTGCGGATCGCCCGCGCCACCGTCTCGGCGGTCAGGAAATCCTCCGCCCGGTACGCCCGCCCCTCCCCCGCCACGATCTCGCGCTGCATATCGGTATCGATCCGCCCGGGATGGATCGAGGTCACCCGCAGGTCGGGTTCCTCCTGCCGCAGCGCGTCCCCGAACGCCCGCAGCCCGAACTTGCTCGCCGCGTACAACCCCCACTCCGGATGCGCCCGCAACCCGGCCCCCGAATTGATCAGCAGCACATGCCCTTTCGCGGCCCGCAGCGCAGGCAACAGCACCCGGGTCAGTTCGGCGACCGCGATCAGGTTGGCCTCCAACGTCTCTCGCCATCGCGCCGCCGACGCCCCCGCGATCGGGCCCAGATACCCGGCCACCCCGGCGTTGTTCACCAGCACGTCCAGCCGCTCGATCCGCGCGGCGGCCGCCGCCACCGCGTCGTAGTCGGTCAGATCCACGGGCCAGGCCGTGGCCCCGGGCAATTCGCGCAGGATCGGTTCGAGCGACGCGGCGGTCCGCGCCCCGAGCAGCAGCCGATGGGTCGGCGCGAGTTCGCGGGCGATCGCCGCCCCGAGCCCACGGCTCGCTCCCGTGATCAGCGCGGTCGGTCCGGCGGCGGGGCTGTGGGTGACCATGCCCACACCGTAACGTTCGATTGGCGTAACCAGGCGGTCACGTCCGACGATGGATTCGGCAGCCCGCCCGTCCGGGGGCTTCCAGGCACTCCAGTCACGAACCGAGGCGATGTGGTGACAACGACAGGAGAACCCGCGCAACGCGCATACCCGCGGGTGGCACCGCAGAATAAGGGGATGAAGGGACCGGGTTTCACCCCGACGCAGCTGGCGGCGCGCGCCGCGTACCTGTTGCGCGGCAACGACCTGGGCACGATGACCAGCGCCGCGCCCAAACTCTATCCGCACATGTGGAGCTGGGACGCCGCGTTCGTCGCGGTCGGGCTGGCCCCGCTGAGCGTCGAACGCGCCGTGGTCGAACTCGACACGCTGCTGTCGGCGCAGTGGAAGAACGGCATGATCCCGCACATCGTGTTCGCGGGTGGTAAGGACGGCTACTTCCCGGGTCCGGCCCGCTGGGAGTGCCGCAGGCTGGCCGCCAACGCGCCCGACGGCGTCGACACCTCGGGCATCACCCAACCGCCCGTGCACGCGATCGCGGTGCAGCGCATCCTCGATCACTCCCGCCGCCACGGCCGCAGCACGCGCGCGGTCGCCGAGGAATTCCTGGATCGCCGCTGGACCCGGCTCATGCGCTGGCATCGCTGGCTCGCGCACTCCCGCGATCCGAAGGGCAACGGCCGCATCACGCTCTACCACGGCTGGGAATCGGGCATGGACAACTCGCCGCGCTGGGATCGCGCCTACGAGAACGTGACTCCCGGCCCCGGCATGCCGCCCTACGAGCGCGCCGACATCCTGCTGGTCGATCCGGCGCAGCGGCCCACCGACCGCGAGTACGACCGCTACCTGTGGCTGGTCGAGCAGATGCGCCGCTGCGGCTACGACGATTTCCAGCTGGCCTCGACGATGAACTTCGCGGTCGAGGACGTCTTCGTCACCGCGATCTTCGCCCTGGCCTGCGAGGTGCTGGCCAATATCGGCGAGGACTACCGGATGCCCCACGCCGATGTGCGCGAGCTGTACGAGTGGTCCGACTACTTCCGCGCCGGGGTGATCGCGACCACCGATCCGCGCAGCGGCGCGGCCCGCGACTACGACGTGCGCCTGGAACGCTGGATCGATACCGAGACCCTCGCCATGTTCGCCCCGCTGCTGTGCGGCGGCCTGCCGCGCGACACCGAGCGCGCCCTGCTGCGCCTGTTCGAGGGTCCGCGCTTCTGCGGCCACCCGGATCTGCTGTACGCGCTGCCGCCGTCCACCTCGCCGGTGTCGAAGGATTTCCGCGCCCGCGAGTATTGGCGGGGACCGGTGTGGCCGGTGATGAGCTGGCTGTTCTCCTGGGTCTTCGCCCGCCGGGGCTGGGCCGAGCGCTCGTTCATGCTGCGCGCGGAGGGGCTACGGCAGGCCAGCGACGGCAGTTTCGCCGAGTACTACGAGCCGTTCACCGGCGAGCCGCTGGGCAGCATGCAGCAGTCGTGGACGGCCGCATCGGTTTTGGACTGGTTGGGCTAGCCTCGAGCAATTTCTGTGCCGAGTCACACCCGCGAATCGTGGCCGCGGCGGGTGTGGCTGCTTACCCTGATAGCCATGCATCGACGCGCAGTGGCTCGTTCCAAAGTACGTCGCACCCTGCTCGCGCTGCCGCTCGCGGCGACGCTGGGCTTACTCTCGGCAACCGGTCTGGCAAGCGCCGAGCCGTCCGGTCCCGATGTGTCGTCGTGGCAGCACATCGACGGGCGCTTGATCAACTGGTTCGAGGTCCGCGCCTCGGGCAACAATTTCGCCATGGTCAAGGCGACCGAGGGGTTGTCCTACGTCAATCCCTATTTCGTGCCCGACAGCGTGCTCATGCGGGCGGCGGGTGTCGCGCGCGGCACCTATCACTACGCGCGCCCGGCGCTGCCGCCCGAACCGCAGGCCGCGCTGTACGCGAGTGTGGTGCTGGGGCAGAACGGTCCGCTGGATCTGCCGCCGGTGCTCGACCTCGAGGATTCGGGCGGCCTGCCCCCGGCGGCGCTCATCGATTGGACCCACCGCTATCTGAACACCGTGCAGGCGCTCACGGGCCGGACGCCGATCATCTACACCTATCCGAACTTCTGGCGGACGGCGATGGCCGACTCGCACGAGTTCACCGGCTACCCGCTGTGGATCGCCGACTATCGCGGCAACGAGCAGCCGGAGGTGCCGGGCGGCTGGGCGACGTGGACGTTCTGGCAGACCACGGATTCGGGGCGCATCCCCGGGATCGCGGGCAACACCGATCTGAACGTGTACAGCGGCGCGCAGGGCGATTTCGCCCGGTTCGCCAACATGGGCTGACACGTCTTCGGCCGCCGCGCGAAACCCGCGGCGGCCGAAGGGTTTTCGATCAGCTGTTCACCGGGATCGCGATCACCACCTCGTCCTCCCGGCCGGGCAGGTAGCGCACCTGCACGATCCGGCCGACCTGGAGGGCGGGCACGGCCGCGGGCGGGACGAACTTGTCGGTGCGCGCGGTGAAGACACCGCCGTCGGGCCGGGTCACCCCGAGTTCCAGCAGTACCTTCACGTGCCCGTCGCGGATCTCGCCCGGGGCGGACAGCGACCGCACCACCGCCTGGGCGGCGACACCCCGTTCGGCGATGTCGAGCTTGTCGCGGGTGGTGACGCCGCGCCGGATCATGGCCTCGTTGTAGGCGGCCTGGGTGCGGGCGGAGTCGCCGGAGCGGTCCAGTTCGACCCGGTCGGTGCGGCCGGGCAGGTAGCGCACCGGCAGCACCACACCGGGCCGCAGCAGCGCCAGTTCGGTGAGCGGGACGATGACCTTGGCGTGCGAGGCGAAGGTCTGCCCGTCCTCGCCCTCGACGTCGAGGTCCAGCCGCACCTGGGGCTGATCGTTGACGGTCAGCCCGGTCTGACGGACCGCCCGGACGGTGCCGATGCCGATCGCGCCGTCCCGGAACGCGGAGCTGTTCCTGCCGGTGAACGCCTCGAATATGCCCGCCCCGGTGAAGGCGAACACGATCGGCACGACGGTGAGCGCGATGATCGGCAGGCCCATTTGCCAACCGACCCAACCCCATTCGTCGCCGAAGCCGTTCGGGTCGTGGTAGGTGATGCCGTGCCAGAGGTAGTACCCGATGGCGAGCGCGGCGAGGATGAGGGTGCCGGTGCGGATCTTCGTGGTCACGGGTCAGCCTCCGACGATGGTGGAGCAGGCGAAGGTGAGGTCGAACGTCGACGTCTTGACGCCCGCGAGCGGGTTGGCCGGATCGGGCGCGGCGACGCCCTCGCCGGTCACCCGGTAGGTGTTGCCGTCCTTGCTGACCCGCGCGGATCCGCCCGGCTGGCCGTTGCCGAAGCCGACCGCGTAGGGCAGGCCCGCGGAGCCGCCCTTGCTGCCGGTGATGCCGACCGCCTGGACGGTGTCGGCGCCGGTGATGGTCGCGCTGGCGGCGAGGTTGCCGTAGGTGGCGTTGGCGGCGTCGGTGATCGAGAGGGCGAGCACGCCGCCCTGCTTGGCGCAGGTGGTTTGGAAGGCGCCGCTCAGCGTCTTGCCGTCGACCGACACGACCGAGACGTTCGAGGTGCTCTTGCCCGGGGCGGCCGGGCCGTTCGAGGTGGTGGTGGCGGGGGCGCTCCCGGAGGTGTCGCCGCAGGCGGTGAGGGCGGCGGTGACGGCGGCGGTGGCCGCGGCGGCGATGAGGCTGCGGCGAATGATGGTGCAGTTCATGATGTTTCCTCTTTCGTGTGGTTCTCGTGGGCGGCGGTGCCGATGAGAGAAAGGTAGGAAGGCCGCGCGCCCTACCGATCCCAGGTTTTTCGCCGCGTGCGCTCCCGAAATGTCGGTTAACCTGGCGGTATGCGACGACCGCGCGCGATGGTGCTGGACGAGGTCTGGCGCCGGATCGAGGGCGTCGAGGCGCTCAGCGGACCCCAGGGTGGGCCGCTGAGCCGCACCGTGAAGTTGATCCTCGATCCGCTGGTGGTGCGGCCGGTGCAGCATCCGGCGTGCGCGGGCCCGGTGGTGACCGCCGAGGGAGCGGCCCTGCTGGCCACCCGGATTCGGTCGGCCGCCCCGGCGCTGCGGGCGACGGCGGAGTGGTTCACGCTGTTCAAGCAGGTGCGGCGGGCGTCGCGGATCACCGAGGGCAATCCGCAGGATCTGTACTTCCAGCGCTGTTTCGAGCTGGCCACGACCCGGGGCCGCCCGGATCCGTTGCGCGGCAGGCAGATCGCCGAGGACGTGCTGCGGGAGGTGCACGCGACGACGGCGGGCCGGACTACCGCGGCGCTCGAACGGCACCTCGCGAGTCCCGAGCGGCGGGCCGAGCTCGAGAGTCTGCTCGCGGTGGCGTGGTCGCGCAGGCCCCTCGCGGATCCCTCGACGACCGATTTCGCCCCGCGGTTGCGGACCCTGCTGGACGTGTGCGCCGCGGCCCGGCTCGCGGACGGTCGCGACGACGGGCGGAAACTCGCGGCCGCGTTGTCGGCCGAGCGCGCGGGAACGCACACCGGGATCCGGCTGTGGTCCGGGACCGCGGCGCGCGATCTCGGACTCACCGAATACGCACCGCCGCAACGGCCTTCGGTGGGCGCCTCGGCGTCGACGGCCACCCTCGCGCTGCCCTTCGACCGGACCGTGTACGAGCGGGTGTTCACCGTATTGCAGGCAAGCACGGACCGCGCCGACCTGCCGCCGGTGCCCGAGCTGGTGGCCGCGGAGGTCGCCCGCGGTTGCGCGCCGTGGGCGCTGCTGGACGAATCGCTGCGATTGACAGCGGCGGCCGGGGCGGCACTCGCGGTGGGTCTGTCGCCATTGGGGACGGACGACGAGCCGGAGGCGTTGGCGCTGCGGGTGATTCACCGGCGGTGGCGACGGGAGGCGTACGTGCTGCGGGCGCGGCGGCTGACGGTGTGCGCCGACGAGGCGGCCGCCGGGGCCTTGGCCGCGGTCGCCGCGGAACTGCGTACGCCGTGGCGGCCGTATCTGCGGCGGTTGTGGGTTCGGTTGCACGGCCGCGACGTTCGCGAGTTCGCCCTCGAGGTCGACGAGCTGTGGGATCTGATCGACGGGGTCGCCCGGTCGGTGCTGTTGGACCATCGCATGCGGGTGAAGCAGGCGCTGGCGGCCGATACCGGTGCCGCTGAACCGGATTCGCTCGACTCGAGGGCGAGCTGATGACCGAGGTGGAGCTGCGTTCCGGACCGGACGATTCGATGGTGATCGGGCCTTACTCCGCGCCCGTCGCGAATGACGGTGTGCCGCCGCTGGATACGCTCGTCCTCGAGGTCGAGGGCGGGCTGTTGACGTGGAGTCTGCTCGACGGGCAGGACGTTCCGGCCGCGACGATCGACGATCCGAAGGCCGCCCAGGACTGGTTGTGGGCCGTGTACGGCGAGGAGATCGCCCTGGCCGTGGCCGATTCCGTCCCGGAGGCGCGGCATCCGGCCCGGCCCGGCCTTCCTGCCCTGGCGACCAGTGCCCGTCGCCTGGCGTACGCGCACTGGGCCGCGCGGTGGTGGCCCGCGTCGACCGTCGACGGTATCGCGCCGCTGGACGAACGACTGCTCGAGCGCGATATCGCCGCCCTCACCGAGGAATGCGATCTCCTGGTCGCGGGCGCGGACGCGTTCGTTCCGGTGGCGCGGGAGATTCCGGCGACCCCGCGGGCCGCGGACTACGCCTTGGCGGCCGGTCCCGAAACCGTTACGGCCCCACTGGTCCTGGCCCGGGGAACGGCCGACTGGGATTGGCGACGCTGCCCACCCGGACTGATCGACGCGTCCGAACGGGCCGTCTCGTGGGAGCTGCGGCGCGAGCGGAACATCAGCGTCCTCCGCGTCCGCGCGGTCGCCGCACCGCGGCTGCGCTCGGCTGTCCACAGTCATCTACAACCCCGGGTCCGCGTGCACACCCCGGATCCGATCACCATCGAACTGACCCTGGTGGGCGAGGTGTGGACCGGCGAAACACCGCTGCCCACAACGGTTCCGGAGCCGACGATCGAGTTGTTCGTGCCGGGCGTCGGCCCCGCCGGGTCCGATCCCCGCGACGAATCCGAGCCGCGCCGGCGCCTGCGCGCGCACGCCGCCGATCGGCTCCGCCGCGCCGCGTCGGACCTTCCGGACGCGCTGTCGGCCGAGATCGCCGCCGCCGCGGAGGACGACTTCTGACATGCCGGGCGAGGAGGAGTTGCGGGCGGGCGCCGACGCGTACGCGCGGGGGGAGGTGGCCGAGGCGCGCCGAATCTTCGCGGCGGTTGCGCGGGACGGCGAGGGGTGGGTTCGGGTGGCGGCGCTGGTCAACGCGGCGAGTATGGCCGACGAACTCGGGGACCATCGGGCCGCGGCGGGGTGGTTCGAGGAGGCGCTGCGGGGAATGGAGCCCGGCCCGACGCGGGCGACGACCCTGATCAACTTCTCCCAGGCATTGCAGCACCTCGGGGATCTGGACGGGGCGGGCCGGGCGCTGGCCGAGGCGCGGGAGTCGCTCGGGGACGATCCCGAACAGGGGGCGGTGCGGGTGGCGTGTCTGCTGTCCTCGACCGCGGTGGCGATCCATCGGCAGCGGTGGGCGGAGGCGATCGAGCTGGGCCGTGAAACATTGGCCCTGACAACACGTTTCGCGCCCGAATTGGGCGGACATCCGCTGATGAATCTCGCGGCGGCGTACTTCGAGAGCGGGCGGCGGGAACTCGCGCTCGATATGGCGGGGCAGGCGTTGGACGCGTTTCTCGCGGCCGGGGACGAGAACGGGGTCGCCGAGACCCGGCAGAATCTGGCGTTGATGCACATCAGATCGGGCGCTCCGGGACCGGCGCGGCCGTTGCTGGAGGCGAGTCAGGAGTATTTCGAGAGCCGGGGGCTCACACCGCGCGCGGGCATCGGACTGAAGGCCCTCGGCTTCCTCGCCGAACACGACGGCGACACCGACACGGCCGCGAGGCGATATCGACAGAGCCTGGCGGCGTTCACGGCGGCGGGCGCCGAACTCGAGGCGGCGGAGGTACGAATCCGATTGGCCACCATCGCCTTCGCGGGCGATCCGGCGGACGGCGAGCGGCTGCTGGCCGACGCCTTCCGCGCGTTCGCCGCGCGCGGCCTCGGTCTGCACTGCGCCCAGGTCGACTACTGGCACGCCGCGCTCCTCGAGGCCACCTCCCCCGATCCCGAAACCGCCCGCCGTGCGGTGCTTCTCGCAGTTCCGGCCGCCCTGGCCCTCGATGCCGTCCGGCACACCTTCACCAACGGCAACCAACGTCACGAATGGAATCGCCACCTCGCCGAACCGGCGATCCGGCTGGCCTTCCGGCTCGCCCGCCTGGCCGGGGACGGGCGGTTGCTCGCCGACCTCGTCGAAACATGTTGTGCGGGAGCGACTCCGGTTCCGCACGACGCGCCGCCCGCCGCCGAACTCCCGTTCACCCTGCCGTCGCCGCCACCGGACCCCACCGACGCCCTCCGCCTGGGCGCGGCCCTGGCCGACGCCGCCGACGCCGCCGGACTCGCCGTATCCCCGCCCCCGCGACTGCGTTTCGCCGCCGACGGCCGGATCGCCCTGGCCGACCACATCGCGGTCGCCGAGCGGCGGTACGGCCGCCCCGTCCGTGACGACCTGGTGCTGACGCTGTGAACCCCGATCGACCCACCGCGTACATCCGCATGGCCGATGCGGGCGATCTGTACATCACCTGGCGCTGGAGCGACGGCACCGGACCGGGCGGGGTGGGGATCGTGCCGGAAGATCAAGTGCGGCAGGCTGTTTCGAGAACCACCGCGGCGCTGCCGGACCCGTCGCGACCCGGCGGCCTCGAATCCGCCCTGCGCACCGGGGAACTGGCCCGTTACGACGCCGAGAACGATCTCGCCCAGTTCCTTTCGCGCGTCTTCCTGCCCTACCGCCTGGCGGTGGACCTGCACGGTCTGCACACCCGGGGCGTCCGGCCCCACCTGCGCATCCAGCCCGCTCCCCGGGTGGCCCACATCCCCTGGGAACTGCTCGCCCCCGACCCGGCGCTGCGCCTGCTCGACCTCGCCGACCTCAGCCGGCTCGCGCCGATCGCGCTGACCGCCACCCGCACCCCGCGCCGCTGGGCCGACACCCGGCACCTGCCGATCGTCGCCGTCCTCGATCCCCGGGTCCCGGGGTTCCGGGCCGACTCGCCGCTCGGCTCGGTCCTGGGCCGAATGACCGCTCCCACACCGCTTCTCGAGCGCGTCGAGCGGTACAGTCGCGCGGATCGGCTGCGGCCGCGGGTCGCGGAACCGGCAGACGCGTTCCGCCGCACCGATATCGACCGCGACTGGCTCGGCCGCACCCTGCGCGCGGGCGCGTCCCGCCTGCTCTACGTGGGCCACGTGACCGCCGCCGCCCCCGAATCGGGCCGCGCCGAACAGGCCCGCCTGCACCTGGCCTGCACCGCCGACACGGTCGGGCGCGCCGAACCGATCCGCGACCACCGCCCGCTGTCCGCGCTGGACCTGATCCTCGGCACCGATCTCGACGGACCCGAGCGCTGGCCGATTCCGGCCCGGGTCGCGCTGATCGCCTGCGAGAGCGGCGGCGATCAGCGCTTCGGCGAACCACTCGGGTTGGTGGCGGCCATGATTCACGGCGGCGCCGAACTGGTGACGGCGAGCCGCTGGACCCTGCCCACCGACCTGGCCCATCAGCGTTTCGGCGGAACAGACGCGCACCCGTTGCGGGAGGCGATCTGCGCGATCGACGCCGCGCACGAGCGACCCGACCCGGTCCACGCCCTCAACGCCTGGCAACGCGAACGCCTGAACGCCTGGCGCGCCACCGGATCACCCGCCGACACGCCGCTGTCCTGGGCGGCCTTCACCACCATCGATGCCGCGGGCCCCGCGCCTCAGTGCTCGTCGTAATGGCCCTCGTGGGCGGCGTGACGGCATCCGTCGTGCAGATAGTCGACGTGGTCGCCGTGCGGGATCGCGACGTGGCCGCAGCCGTCGCCGTGCACGTGCGCGTGGTCGGCGTGCTCCCGGTGGCCGGCCGGCTCGCACTCGTCGAAATGATCGTCGTGGGCGCGGTGCACGTGGCCGTCGTGGAGATAGTCCACATGGTCGCCGTGTGGAAACGCGACGTGTCCACATCCCTCGCCGTGTCGGTGGGTGTGATCGGTATGCGGAGCATGTGCTGTCGTCATAGAACTCCCCTCGAAATCGTCATGGACGATGCATGGTACGACTTCGCGGGGAGTTCGCCGGACGTCAGGCCCCGATGGCGGCGTTACCCTTCTTCCACACCGAGACCACCGCGGGCCGGGGCAGGCCGGCGCCGCCGTCGGGCCAGTGCGAGGCGGGCTTGTCGAAGGTCGCGTCGTCGCGCTCGCCCGGATGCTGCACGCACACCGTGATCCGCTTGTTCGTGACCGTGGGGCCGCAGGTCTCCGCGCCGAACGGGACGGTCAGGAACTGTTTGGTCTCACCGCGATTCGGGCCGTCGAGCACCACCGAGAACAGGCCGTCGTTGGCCTGGTTGGCGCGCGAGGCGTCGGTGGCGATCCACAGGTTGCCGTGCTCGTCGAAGGCGAGGTTGTCGGGCGCGGCGATCGGGCTGATCTTCGCCTTGTCGAAACCGGCGAAGTAGGTGTCGGCGGTCTTCGGGTCGCCGCAGAGCATGAGCACGGTCCAGGTGAAGGTCGTGCCCGCGTGGTCGTCGTCGATCTCGAGGACCTGCCCGAACTTGTTGCCGGTACGCGGATTCGCCTCGTCGGCGGCGGCCTTGCCCTCGGTGCCGCGCTGCTCGTTGTAGGTCAGCGCGACATACACCTTGCCGGACTTGGGATTCGCCTCGAAGTCCTCGGGGCGATCCATCTTGGTGGCGCCCGCCTTGTCGGCCGCGAGCCGGGTGAACACCGCGACCTCCTCGGCGGTGAAACCGTCGACCTTGGCGGTGGCCTTACCGTCCTCGCCGGTGACCAGCAGCGGAATCCACTGGCCGGTGCCGGTGAAACCCTTGTCGGAGGGCGCCTTTCCGCTGCCGTCGATCTTGTCCGGGTGATCGCCGGTGAACTTGGCGACGTAGAGCGTGCCCGCGTCCAGGATCGTGGTGTTCTTCCGGCGGTCGGCGGCGGTGCCGCCCGGGGCGACCTTGCGCGACGACACGAACTTGTACATGTAGTCGAACCGCTCGTCGTCGCCCATGTACGCGACCACGGTTCCGTCCTTCGCGACGTGAATGGTGGCGGCCTCGTGCTTGAACCGGCCCATCGCGGTGTGCTTGATCGGGGCGGCGGTGGGATCCCACGGATCGAGCTCGACCACCCAGCCGAACCGGTTCGCCTCGTTGGGCTCCTTCTCCAGATCGAAGCGGGGATCGTGCAGTTCCCATTTGCGTTCGGAGGCAGCCTGATTGAAGCCGTAGCGCTTGAGCCGCGCCTTGGTCGGTTCGTCGGCGACCTTGCCCGCGTTGGCGAAGTACTGGTTGATGTTCTCCTCGCCCGACAGCACCGTGCCCCACGGCGTCACGCCGCCGGAGCAGTTGTTCAGGGTGCCGAGCACCTTGGTGCCCGTGGGATCGGCGGAGGTCTTCAGGTACGCGCTGCCCGCGGCCGGGCCGGTGACCGTGAACTCGGTGCTGCCGGTGACGCGGCGGTTGTAGCGGCCGAATTCCGGGGTCAGCTTGCCGGTCTGGCTCTCCCCGCGCACCTGCACCACCGAAAGGCCGTGCGCGGCAAGGGCGATGCGAAAGTGCTGTTCGGAGGGGTTGTCCTTGCTGTAGCCCGGCAGCATCTGCGGTTCGGTGGTGTACTCGTGATTGACCACCAGCAGATACGAGTCGGGCTGGCCCTCGATGGGCAGCAGGGCCGCGAAGTCGTTGTTGAAGCCGAACTGCTTGGCCTGCGCCTCGGGGGTCTGCGCGGCCGGATCGAATTGGGGCGCGTCGGCGAACAGCGGATCGCCCCAGCGGATCACGACATTGTGCTCGTAGCCGTCCGGAATGATAAGGGCGTCTTCGGAATTCGGCGCGACCGGGGTGAAGTTGGTGCCGACCGGGACGCCGTCGACCAGAGTGCCTCCGGCCGCGGTCTTTGCGGGCTCGTCGTCGGCGCAGGCCGCCAGCAGTCCGCCCGTACCGATCGCCGCGACGAGCGCGGCGCCGCCCTTCAGGACGCCGCGCCGCGACAGGGCCGCGCGGACCACATCGCCGAAGTACTCGTTGGCCGAGGTGTTGGGCGCCTCGTGGGAACAGGCGTTACCGCACTTGTAAGTGCAGGTCACGGCCGCGCGCCGGGGATGGCCGTCCCGGCCGACGAACAGAGGCAGCGGTTTGATCACGTGGAGCTCCAGGGTTCACAGGGTTGCGCGAACCCTAATCAGCCCAGGCGAGTCCCCAACGACGAACAGGTGAACCGCTGACCAATTAGTCGGACGTCATCCGCTCACAACACCTGGTCCAGGAACTGCCGCAATCGCGGGGTCTCGGCGGCCTCGAATATCCGGTCGGGGGAACCGGATTCGACGACCCGGCCGGCGTCCATGAACACCACCCGATCCGATACCGAACGGGCGAAGCCCATCTCGTGGGTCACGACGATCATGGTCATGCCGCCCGAGGCGAGATCGGCCATGAGGGCCAGCACGCCCTTGACCAACTCCGGATCGAGCGCGGAGGTGGCCTCGTCGAACAGCATGAGTTCGGGCTTCATGGCCAGCGCGCGGGCGATGGCGACGCGCTGCTGCTGGCCGCCGGACAGATTGGCCGGGCGGGCGTCGGCGCGTTCGGCGAGACCCACCGTCTCGAGCTGTTCGAGGGCGACCGCGCGGGCCTGTTCCTTGGACAGCCCGCGCAGTTTGCGCGGCCCGAGCGCCACATTGTCGGCGACCGACATGTGCGGGAACAGGTTGAACTGCTGGAACACCATGCCGATCCGCTGCCGCAGCCGGTCCGGATTCTCGCCGAGGACCGATACGTCGTCGATGAGCACATCGCCGGAGTCGGGTTCGTGCAGGCGGTTCAGCACCCGCAGCAGCGTCGACTTACCCGACCCCGACGGCCCGATGACGGTCGTGGTCTTGCCCGCGTCCACATGAATGTCGACGCCGCGCAGAATCTCGTTGCCGCCCAAGGTGAGATGCAGATCGGTGCCGGTCAGCGACGAACTACGGAATTCGCTCATGCGCTGCGTCCTTCCGGGCACGAGCGGAGGCCCTCCGTGGTTACGCACGCTGCCTCCTCCGGGCCTTGACCGCTCATGCCCCACGACCTTCCGTGACGACCGCCTCTTGGACCGGTTCGGCCGCGTTCTCCCGGCGGCCCGTGCGCAACCGTTTGTCGATGTAGTTCACCAGGTGGGTGAGCGGGATGGTCAGCAGCAGGTACACCAGACCGGCCGCGACCAGCGGGGACAGATTGCCGGTCTGGGCGTTGAGGTCGCGGCCGACGGCGAACAGTTCGCGCTGGGTGGCGAGCAGGCCCAGGAAGTAGATCAGGGAGGAGTCCTTGATCAGCGCGATGAACTGGTTCATCAGCGCGGGCAGCACGCGGCGCACGCCCTGCGGGATCACCACCAGCGTCATGGCCTGGCGGTATCCGAAGCCGATCGCGCGGGCCGCCTCGAGCTGCCCGGCCTCCACCGACTGGATGCCGGAGCGGAAGATCTCCCCGATGTAGGCGGCGGCCAGCAGCGCCAGCGCCACCGCGCCCAGCCAGTACGGGTTGTTGCCGGTGGCGTTCTTGACCACCGGCCCGATGCCCAGGCCGATCAACAGGATGATCACCACCGCGGGCAGGCCGCGGAAGATGTCGGTGTACACCCGGGCGGGCCAGCGCAGCCAGCGCGTGCGCGAGATGCCCGCGACCGCCAGCAACATGCCGATGACCGTGCCCAGCACACCCGAGACCAGCGCCAAAATCAGCGTATTGGGCAGGCCGGTCTTGAACAGGTCGGGAAACGCCTTGCGGTACAGCGACCAGTCGAAGAACGTGTCCTTCAATTGGGCCAGGGTGGATTTCGGCGCGTTCTGCGGGGTGTCGCTCTTGTGGTTCTCCGCCGCGATCTTGTCGAAGTCCGGAAGTTGCGGCGCGGCAACGGCTTTCGAGCCCGGCTTCCAGCCCGGCGGGAAGGGCCGCGGCTCCCAGTCGGCGTACAGCTTGGCGTAGGTGCCGTCGGCGATGACCGCGTCCAGCCCGGCGTTGAGCGCGTCGATCAGCGGCTGGTTGTCCTTGCGCACCGCCCAGGCCGTGAAGTTGTCCAGGCTGAAGGTGTTCTGCACGATCGACGTCGAATCGCCGGGTTTGATCGCGCCGGTGGCCTGCGCCGAGGGGGCGACCCAGGCGTCGATCTGGCCGGACTTCAGATTCGCGTAGGCCGTGTTGTAGTCCGGAAACTTCACCGCGTCCAGATGCAGCGTGTTGGCGACGTACTCGTCCTGCACGGTGCCCTGCACGACGCCGATCCGCACGCCCTGGCGCAGATCCGAGAAGCCTTTCACCGCACTGCCGTTCGGCACGACCAGCGAGAAGTAGCCGAAGTCGTAGCCGTTGGTGAAGCCGACCAGCTGCCGGCGCGCGTCGGTGGTGGTGATGCTCGACGAGCCGACGTCGAAGCGGCCGTTGGCGACCTGGGCGAGCAGGCCCGCGAACTCGGTGCCCGAGAACTGCACCTGGAGACCGAGTTTCGCGCCGATCGCCTTCAGCAGTTCGTTGTCGAACCCGGTGAACGCGCCCTGGGAGTTCACGCAGATGCTCGGCGGCGCGTCCGACAACGTGCCCACGCTGAGCTTGCCGGGGGTGAGCAGACCGAGCTTGGTGATGTCGACGCGATCCAGCGGGACGGTGTTCGCGGTGGTGAAGCGGTCCGCGCCCGCCGAGGCGCCCGACGCCAGGTTGGTGGGCGCAGAGGAGGCCGAGGCGACGCCCGGCGGCGAACACAGATCGCGACTTGCCGACGATTCGCCGCCGTTCGAGCCGCAGGCCGTGAGGAACAGCAGGCCGACGACCGAGACGACCGCGAACAGCGCACGGGATCGCGAGACGGGCAAACGTGCCATAGCCGGAAACATTAGCCGGAGCCGATTCCCGATCAACCGACCACGCCCCAGTGCAGCACCCGCGAGGTGAACAACACCAGCCCGAGCGAGACGGCGGCGACCACGACGAGCCCGACCACGGCCACCAGCAGCGGCCGCCAGCCGGCGCGGCCGAGTTCACGGAAGTCGGTATTGAGCCCGACGCCCGCGAAGGTCAACAGGAACGCCCAGCGCGAGACGTTGCCGAGATTGGTGAGCTGGGACTTGTCCAGCCAGTGCGCGGTCGCGATCGCCGACACGACCAGGAAGCCGAGCACGAACTTGGGGAACTTCTCCCATACGAAGGCCGCCTTGGCCCGCAGACCGGGCGCGAGCGCGTCGGCCTCCCCGCGCGCGGCCCAGAACAGCGCGAAACCGAGGACGACGAAGCCGATCAGCGCGTTGCGGGTCGACTTCACCAGCACCGCGAGCTTGCCCGCCGCGTCGGAGTAGGCGTACCCGGTGGCCGTGGTCTCAGCGGTGTTGTCGACGGCCAGGCCCGACCACAGCCCGAATTCGTGATCGGTCAGGCCGATGCCGTGGCCGATGGCGGGCAGCGTGAACAGCGCGACCGCGCCGAGGGTGAGGATCGCGGCGATCGCGTAGCTCACCTCGGCGTTGCGGGCCCGGATCGCGCCGCGCGCCGCCACGATCGCGGACACGCCGCAGATCGAGGTGCCGACGGCCAGCAGCGAACCGAGCTTGCCGGACAGGCCCAGCAGCCGGGCCACGGTGAGGATGATCGCGCCCGCGACGGTCATATCGATGAGGATCAGGACGAAGCTCGTCCCACCCAGCTTGGCGACGTCGCCGAGCACGAACCGGGAGCCGAGCGCCACGATGCCGACCTTCAGCCAGAACTCGTAGGTGCCGATGCCGGGGCGGAAGATCCTCGGCACGCCGACGGTATTGGCGATGATCAGGCCGAAAACGATTGCCCACAGGACGTATTCGATATCGGGGAAGCGCCAGTGGTGGGCCTTGACGGCGTCGTTCACCCAGATCTGGGTGTACTTGCCGAGCAGGCCGACGACGATCAGCAGGGCGATGCCGGGCAGATAGGCGAGCAGGTCGCGGCTCGCGCGCGGGGCGGTGGTGGTCTCGGCGGTCATCGGGTCACCACGGAATCCTCGGCAGCACACCGGCGACGGCGGCGAGGGTGATGATTCCGGCGACGATGACGGCCCACCAGTCGACGCCTATCCGCGCGAGCGCGGACCGTTCCGCGGGGCCCGGTTCACTCATGATCACTCCTCATCACTGCCGATCGTCCGAGATCGGCAGTCCATGGTGAGCGTTTCCCGGCCCGGCGAGAAGCTATGGACTCGAGGTGATTCGAGCTATCCGTTCTGCTGATCGCGCCAGCGGACGGCCTCCTCGACGCGGGTCAGGTCGTAGTCGGGACCGTCGGAGCCGACGGTGAACAGCGTGGCCCCGGCCTCGACGAACGCGGGCGCGGCCTGCGCGCCGGGCCAGGACACCGAGCGTTCGATGGCGGCCGGATCGGTGCCGACGGCGGCGCAGTGCTCGGCCAGGATCCCCGACTTGTGGTGCAGCGCATCGAGTTTGGCGAAGCTGTGCCAGATCGTGGCGTACTCGGCGACGAGCCGCAGCGTCTTGCGCTCCCCGCCGCCGCCGATGAGGATCGGGATGTCGCGGACGGGCGCGGGGTTGACTCGCTTCAGGCGGCTGTCGATGCGCGCGAGGTTCTCCTTCAGCAACGCCAAACGCGTTCCGGGCGTACCGAAGTCGTAGCCGTACTCGTCGTAGTCGCGCTGGAACCAGCCCGCGCCGATGCCGAGGATCAGGCGGCCGTGGGAGATGTGGTCGACCGTGCGGGCCATATCGGCGAGCAGATCCGGGTTGCGGTAGCCGCCGCCGGTGACCAGCGCGCCCAGTTCCACGCGTTCGGTCTGTTCGGCGATCGCGCCGAGCATGGTCCAGCACTCGAAGTGCTCGCCGTCCGGATTGCCCTGCAACGGATAGAAGTGGTCCCAGTTGAACACGATGTCCACGCCCGCGTCCTCCGCGCGCCGGACCGCATCGCGGATGAGGTCGTAGCGGGGCGCGTGCTGCGGCTGGAGCTGGACTCCGATGCGGATCCGTCGGCTCATGGGAGGCACTCCTCGTCCGGGTTGATGGCCGTTCCCGAGGCTACTCGCGCCCCCCGGCCGTAGGATGCGAGCGCGGCCCGCGCGTCGCACCACCCTCTACTCGGATCGTCCGGCACGTTCCTGCCGGTGAAGGGATGTTCTCTCATGGCCACGGTCACCTTCGACCGCGCGACCCGGCTCTACCCGGGCGCCACCAAACCCGCTGTCGACGAACTGGATCTGGAGATCGCCGACGGCGAATTCCTGGTCCTGGTCGGCCCCTCCGGCTGCGGCAAATCCACCTCGCTGCGCATGCTCGCCGGACTCGAGGACGTCGACGGGGGCCGCATCCTCATCGGCGACCGGGACGTCACGCACGCGGAACCCAAGGAGCGCGATATCGCCATGGTGTTCCAGAACTACGCGCTGTATCCGCACATGACGGTCGCGGAGAACATGGGCTTCGCGCTGAAGATGGCCAAGGTCGCCAAGGCGGAGAAGGAACAGCGGGTGCGCGAGGCGGCCAAGCTGTTGGATCTGGAGCCGTATCTGGACCGCAAGCCGAAGGCGTTGTCGGGCGGCCAGCGTCAGCGGGTGGCGATGGGCCGGGCCATCGTCCGGCAGCCGCACGTGTTCCTGATGGACGAGCCGTTGTCGAATCTGGACGCGAAGCTGCGGGTGCAGACGCGCACTCAGATCGCGCAGTTGCAGCGGCGTCTGGGGACCACGACCGTCTACGTCACGCACGACCAGGTCGAGGCCATGACCATGGGCGACCGCGTCGCGGTCCTCAAAGACGGTCTGCTGCAACAATGTGCGGCCCCGCGCGAGTTGTACCGCGATCCGGCCAACCTGTTCGTCGCCGGATTCATGGGCTCGCCCGCCATGAACCTGTTCACCCTGCCGCTGTCGAACGGTTCGGTCACCCTGGGCGGCCACGCGCTTCCGGTGCCGCGCAGCGTGTCCGACGCGGCCGAGGGCGGCACGCTGGTCGTCGGCATCCGCCCCGAACACCTCGAATTCGGCGACGCCGATTCGGGTATCGCGATGGAGGTGGACGTGGTGGAGGAATTGGGTTCCGACGCCTACGTCTACGGCCGCAGCCTCGGCGAGTCCGGCCCGGGAACGGGCGAAACCCTGGTGGCGCGGGCGGATTGGCGCAAGCCCCCGGCCAAGGGCGAGCGGTTGTCGTTGCACGCGACGGCCGAGCACATCTACTTCTTCGAACCCGCTACGGGGGCTCGGCTCAACTGACACCCTTCGCGCCGGAACGTGCCACGCCGCCGCCGCGTAAACGTCTGCCGAACGGCGGCCTTCGTGCCGCCCTCGGGAGATGTCCCAACATTATCGTGGTGTGGGGGCCGACCGAGTTGGCGCTGCTTACGATGCGTTCGAGAACGAGGGAGGGTCATGGAGTTCGAGTTGGGTGAGCAGTTGCTGGAGGGGTTGCGGAACAAGCGGGAGTGGCGGCGGGGGGAGCCGACGGCGGAGGATCTCGCGGTGTTCGCGGAGTTCGAAGCGGCTGTGGCCGAAGGGATTTGGCGGCTGCTGTGAGGTCAGGGGTTGGCGCGGCGACCGCGGCGCCATTCCTCGTTCACCCGAACGCGCAGACTCTCCAGCGGGACCCGCTTGCCCGACGGGGTGAACAGGTCCGCGCGGACGGGCTCGCCCGTCTGGTCCTCGACGCGTTCGAGCGGGGGGACGCCGTCCTGGAGGTACTTGTCGCCCCACTGCCACAGGCCGACCACCACCGGTAGGAGGTCGCGGCCCATCTCGGTGAGGACGTACTCGTGGCGGGTGCGCTTGCCCTCCTCCTGATACGGGCGACGGGTCAGCAGCCCGGCCTCGGTGAGTTTGCGGAGCGCCGCCGAGGCCGCCGCGTCGGTGATGCCCACCCGGGTGGCGAAGCCGTCGAAACGGGTGGTGCCGTACATGGCCTCGCGGAGGATGAGCAGGGCCGAGCGGGTGCCCACCAGTTCCAGGGCCTTGGCTATCGAGCAGCCGTCGGGCTGCCAGCGGTCGAGGTGACGCAAGGGGCCTTCGAGTACTGCGGGCATGACGTTCATCATACGCGCGCTGACTTGCGGCTACTATTGCCAGCTCGTACTCTGACTTTAGAGCGATTAAGCCAGATACCGCAGCGGTGCGGTGCTCGGAAGGAAGACGCCATGAGAGACGCGGTGATCGTCGAGGCCGTTCGCACTCCCATCGGGAAGGGCAAGCCGAACGGGGCGCTGCACGAGGTGCATCCGGTGGACCTGCTGGCGCACAGCCTGCGCGAAGTGGTGGGGCGCAGCGGGATCGATCCGGTGCTGATCGACGATGTGATCGGCGGGGTGGTCACGCAGGTCGGGGAGCAGGCCGCGAACATCACGCGGCGGGCGGCGCTGGCGGCCGGGTATCCGGAGTCGGTGCCCGCGACGACCGTGGATCGCCAGTGCGGCAGCAGTCAGCAGGCCATCCACTTCGCGGCGCAGGGGGTGATCGCGGGGGCCTACGACGTCGTGGTGGCGGCGGGGCTGGAGTCGATGAGCCGAATCCCCATGGGCGCCAACCTGATCGGCGCCACCGATCTGGAAGGGGTGGCGTTCCGGGAGCGGTACCCGGACGATCTCGTGCCGCAGGGCATCAGCGCCGAGTTGATCGCCGCGCGCTGGGGGTTGAGCCGGACCGCGCTGGACGAGTTCTCGCTGGCCAGCCACGACAAGGCGGCGACCGCGACGAAGAACGGATCGTTCGACGCCGAACTCGCGCCGATCGCCGGGCTCACCGCGGACGAGGGCATTCGGGTCGGCAGCACCCTCGACACCCTCGCGAAACTGCGCCCGGCCTACTACAGCGACGCCTACGCCGCCCGCTTCCCGGAGATCGGCTGGAACGTCACCGCCGCCAATGCCAGTCAGATCAACGACGGCAGCGCCGCCGTACTCATCACGACCAGCGAGAAGGCGCGCGAACTGGGCCTGCGGCCGCTGGCCCGGCTGCACAGCTTCGCCGTCGCGGGCGACGATCCGCTGCTCATGCTGACCGCGGTCATCCCGGCCACGCGAAAGGTGTTGGCCAAGGCCGGACTTCAGCTGTCCGATATCGACCTGATCGAGATCAACGAGGCGTTCGCCTCGGTCGTGCTGGCCTGGCAGCGGGACACCGGTGCGGATCTGTCGCGGGTCAATGTGAACGGTGGCGCGATCGCGCTCGGGCATCCGCTCGGCGCGTCCGGCGCGCGGCTGGCCACCACCCTCGTGCACGCCATGCGGGAGCGGGGCGCGCGGTACGGCTTGCAGACCATGTGCGAGGCGGGCGGCCTGGCCAACGCGACGATCTTCGAACGGTTGTAGTCTCGCCGCGTGAGCGACGCCCTGGACTACGGATCGGCCCTCGTCTACGCGATTCCGCTGCGGAACCGCTTCCGGGGCATCACCGTCCGGGAGGGCATGCTGATCCAGGGCCCGCTCGGCTGGGGCGAGTTCTGCCCCTTCCCCGAGTACGACGACCGCGAGGCCGCGCACTGGCTGGCCACCGCCGTCGAACAGGCGACGGTCGGCTGGCCCGCGCCGGTCCGCGACCGCGTCCCCGTCAACTGCACGGTGCCCGCGGTCGGACCCGAACGGGCGCACGCCATCGTGGCCGGATCCGGTTGTCGCACCGCCAAGGTGAAGGTCGCCGACCATCCGGACGCCCTGGCCGAGGATCTCGAACGGGTGGCCGCGGTGCGGGACGCGCTCGGCCCCGGCGGCGCGATCCGGATCGACGCCAACGCGGTGTGGGATGTCGACACCGCCGTCGCGCACATCGCCCGAATCGACCGCGCCGCAGGGGGTTTGGAGTACGTCGAACAGCCGTGCCGGACCGTCGAGGAGCTGGCGGCGGTGCGGCGACGGGTCGAGGTGCGGATCGCGGCCGACGAATCCATCCGCCGCGCGGAGGATCCGCTGCGGGTCGCGGTCGCGGGAGCCGCCGATATCGCGGTGCTCAAGTGCACGCCGCTGGGCGGGGTGCGGCGCGCGCTGCGGGTGGCGGAGGCGGCGGGGCTGCCGTGTGTGGTGTCGTCGGCATTGGAGACGAGTGTGGGGCTGGCCGCGCAGCTCGCGCTCGCGGGGAGTCTGCCGGATCTCGAATTCGCTTGCGGGCTGGGCACTGTGACGCTGTTCGAGGGGGATGTGATCGGCGAGTCGCTGCGGCCGGTGGACGGGTATCTTCCGGTTCCGGCGACTCCCCCGGTTCCGGATCCGGATCTGCTCGCCCGCTATCGGCATCCGGATCCGGATCGCGAGAAGTGGTGGCGGGCGAGGTTGGAGCGGGTGCGGTCAGTGGTGTGAGTAGCCCATGGGGTGGATGACGTAGGAGAAGCAGCGGACTCGGGGGAGCCATAGTTGGAGGTCGGCCAGGTCGGGAAAGGTGATGGTCTTGCCGACCACGGTCAGCCCGCGGTGCAGCCGATGCCAGTGCGGCACATGGGCGTTCGGGATCTGGCCGATGATGCCGTTGGATCTGCCCGTGCCCGACCAGCGGGGTTCGATATCGGCCAGGAACTCCGACCAGGGTGTGTCGGCGTCGCGATGGGTCAGGCCGCCCGCGATGCCTTCGTTGCGATTGGGCGCGGCGTCGAACAGCGGCGCCACCACACACGATTGGGCGGCCAGCACGCCGAGCAGGACCGCGACCGCCTCGAATTCGCCGGGCCGCTGATCGAGGCCGAGAAAACGCGATGTGGACGAGAGATCCCGGGTCGAGCGAATCATGCGGTACAGGTTGAGCATTCGCTTGGCCTCGCGCGGCGTCTCGACGAACAGGTCGAAGGCGCTCAGGACGGCCAGTTCCCGATCGGTCAGCGGATGCGGCGGTTCGGCGGCGATCGGGGTGAAGTGCTGGGTGTCGACCTCGGAGCCGGGTTCGATGGGGATCGCCGCCTGTTCGGCCACCGGCTCGGGAGCGGGGGCCACGGCCCGCACCGGGGCGATCTCGCTGCCCGCGAACGACTTCAGCAGGCGCCCGAGACTTCCGGCGGACATGCGCGGCAGGATGAGCGGGACGTTGAGGATCTTCTCGAGGTAGTCCTCGGGCGAATGCCATTCCTCGTCGGCGTCGGGGTCCTCGTCGGCGACCAGCAGTTCGGAGTACCGGCTGCGCAGCGAGCGCAGCAGCCAGCGCGGGTCGACGCCGACCACGACGATGAACAGTTCGAAGGCGAGCAGCAGGTGCACGGCTTGCAGCACGTCCACGACCTGGGCGGGCGAACAGCGGTCGAGGTCGTCGATGTAGAGGACGACGCGGTCGATGGGGCGGCGCGACGCCAGCGGTTCGGGATCGCGGCGCCACTCGTCCATGAGGGTGACCAGCTGCTGGAAGTCCTTGCGGATCATGGACACCAGGCCGAGATTCCCGGCGTAGGAATCGCCCTGGGCGCGTTCGGCGAGGAAGGTGTAGAGCCGTCGGCCCGGTGCGAGCTGGGCGAGCTGGCGACCGAGTTCGCCGACGTGGGTCACGACATCGTCGAGTTGCGCCTGGGCGACGCGTTGTTCGGCCTCGGCCGCGCGTAATTGCTTCAGGGTCCCCGACATTCGCTCGCCGACCGTCTCCTCGGCGGCGGCGTGCATGTCGTCGGCCAACTCCTCGCGCAGGCTCCGCAGCCGGCGCAGACCGGCGTGTCCCCGGCTGACCAGGTAGGTGATCCCGCTCAGCCCGGCCACCAGCGCGGACAGACTCGTTCCGAGCGCCAGCCGGTTCGCCACCTGACCGACCACGATCGCGACCAGCAATCCGAAACCGCCCAGCGCCAGCGCCCCCACCAGCGACAACCAGCCCACCCGGGAGCGTGTCGCGCGCCGCAGCAGTTCGGCCTCGCCGAGCGTGCCCTCCAACTGCTCGGCCAGAACACGGGCCTGCTCCCGCTCCTCGCTGATGCCGAGCTGCCGCCACAGCCGCTCGGTGGTGCGCCGGAACGAGGCCGAGGCACGCAGGGCGCGAATCAGATTCATCGCGGACGCCTCGCGCCGGGTCACCGCCTCGTGCACCTTCGCCTGGAGTTCGGCGACCGTGTCACGGGCCTGTGCGGTGGCGATCTCGAGCTGTTGCCGCTGGTCCAGTCGTTCGCTGAGCTCGGCGCGCAACCGCTCGGCGCGCTCCGGGGCGACCGCGCCCGTGCCCGCCAGCTGACGGAAGATCTCGTCGCCGAGGCTGGCCCAGAGGTTGGTGTCGGTGTAATGCCAGGCGTTGAAACCGATCTGGACGATCTCCTGGCAGTAGCGCGGATCACCGGACGCGCCGAGGTGGCGGATGCGTTCACGCAGCATGGCCATGAAAAAGCTCTTGCCCGAACCCCATTCGCCGAATACGCCGACCGAGAGCGGTAAGGGGGTGGACCGGTCGGCGATGACGGTGGCGAGCATGGAGACGTAGGGGGCGACGCCGAGACGGTCCTCGGACAGGGCGATGCCGCGGTTGGGGTCGACGAGGTCGCTGGAGACGCCGCCCGCGAGGTCGAGGGGACTGGTAGTTCGGACGGTTGGAACAAGCGCGAATTCGGCATCGATAGCGGCGGCGGTGAGCCGGTCCTCACAGACGAAGATCAACTCGTCAGGGTGGTGGCCGGGAAGATTCGGCACAGTGTCAACCGCTGCGGGGACGACGGCCCGGGCGACACGGCGAGCCGATTCGCCCAAGGCTCCAGCGGCAAGCAGCGGCAATCCGATTGCTCTGGCCCCGGTTTCACCGGCCGCGCGCAGGGACGCGACGGTCGCGGTCCGCAGACTGCCCTCGGTGATCGCACCATCCTCGGTGCGGACATCGATCAGGACCGCACGCGCGAGTATCGTGTTCGGCATATCGCCGGTGGGAAGCCTCAGCACGTACGGCCGAGAGGCGGTGAGTTCCGGCCCGAGCGCCATATCCCATGCCGCGCCCTGAAATCGACGGCTCAGCGCACGCCCGAGATTGCCGAGACCTGACGACCCTGCCGACACCACGATCGCGTCGATGTTCAACGTCCACGGTTCGTTCGTGATCGCGATCGAGAAGCGCACGCCCCCTGCGGTTCCCAGATCGAGCAACTCTGTCCCGGCCATGCACACCGCCCCTCGAACGAATGGTCAGCAGTCTAGCCCCGACCCCTCCAACTCGGCCGCGATCCGTGCGGCCCGATCCCGCACGGCCGCCGCGTAACTCGGGTCGGTTGTGACGAACATCCGATCGGATTCGACCGCCGCCAGGATGGTTTCGGCCGCGCGTTCGGGAGAGACCGCGGCCGCCTTCATGTTTCGGGCCTTGGCCCGCGTCGGCTGGAATCGCTCCCACTGCTCGGGGGTGAGCGCGGACAACCACGCGCCCCGGCCTTCGGCGGGTCGCTCGTCGGTGTCGTCGGGGACGCCGTGCAGTAGGCGGGTGACCCGGGGAGGGGGTGCGCGCAGGGCGGGGGCGCGGTGCCGATCAACCGATTCGGACGCCGCAGCCGAGCATGGTGGTGCGTAGGACGAGGGCGGCCTCGGGGCCGATGATGCCGTCGACGAGTTCGAGGTAGCGGTCGCAGAATTCGGGGCCGTGGGGGGCGAGTTCGGCGGCGAGGGGTTCGAGGTGGTGGGCCAGTTCGTGCAGGATCACCAGTTCCCGCAGGGCCCAAGCGGTTCCGCGGTGGTGCAGGGGGACGGCGAGGACGGCCGTGTCGGATTCGTAGTGGGCGGCCGTGGCGCCGGCGCGGGCGCGGACGGTGAGGGGGGTCGCGGCGCGGGGCCATCGGGCGCGCACCCAATTCAGCGCGAGCACCCGATCGATGTAGTCGCGCACCGAGTCCACGGACGCGAATCGGCGCTCGATGGGCAGGGTGATCTGGGAGCCGTGCAGTTCGACGGTCCGGACGCCGCACTCGTCGGCGCGGTCGAACATGCGGCGCGCCAGACCCTCGGCGTCGTAGACCCGGCCGCGCTGGGCGTCTCGGGCGTTCGTACCCGTCATTCGTCGCCGGACTCCAATTGCCCGCGCGCGCCGCCCAATTCGGGGGACGTGCCCAGGCGGGCAGCCCGGCCCGCCCGATCCCCGGCCCGGCGCGCCCCGGGCGAGTAGCCCGCCGACTCCTGCGGCCCGCGCCAGGTGCCGCGGGCCTCGGAGGTGCGGCTGTAGAAGTCGTGCAGTTCGATCTCCTTGTCGCGCAGGGCCAGTGCGGTGCCCGCGGCGGCCGCCGGTTCGGCCTTGGCCTCGGCCTCGACGTCGGCCCGCACCTCGGCCAGGCGCTTGCCGATCCGCGCGGCGAAGGCCATCTGGAAATTCAGGCGTGCCGTCACAGCTGCGACAGGTGCCTGTATGCGCCGCTCGACCCTTCGGCCCCAACGACTTTCGACCACGATCTTCTCCACCGTCGCCGACTTGTACTGGCCGGACTTGATGTACTGGTCCGACGCGCGCACCATCTGCACCAGCAGGCTGGCGTACAGGGCCTCGCAGGTGGCGATGTCGGTGTCGAAACCGTAGGCGTAGACCTGGGTCGAGGAGCGGGCCACATCGCAGCGCACATCGTTGGCGGCGGCGATGGCCACGAACAGCTGCACATACGTGCGCAACCCCCGCTTGCCCGCCTCCCCTATCGCGATGACGCGCTGCACCGGCGTCGGCCGCCGCTCCCGCCCGGCGATATGGGCGCGGGCCACCGTGAGATCGATCGAGGACCGGGTCGCCAGTCGTTGCGCCGCAGCCAGAAAGGCCTCGGCCTCGTGCTCGTTGTCGGTGGACTCGGCCTGGCGCAACAGGCCACCGATCCGGGTGAGCAGTTTGTCCTGGGTCAGCTGCGTCGACATCGGCCCCCAGAATAGAGAACCGGAGGACACGAGCGGGCGTGGGCAATGTATCTTGCCTTGTGCAACCGGCAGAGTGTGCTGGCGCTCACGTCCCTACTCTGGAGTATCGATGGCTTTGAACACGGTGTCGTCACGACGCTCGTCCCTGGTCTCCCGTGCCGCGCTGGCCGCCGCCTCGGCTGCGCTGTTGACCGCCACCTTCACCAGTGCCTGCTCGAGCGGGGGCGGCAACAATCCCACCTCCGAAAACCTCGGTGGCCGTGGCCCGATCACCTATGTGGAGGGCAAGGACACCACCGAGACCGGGGCGGTGAAGAACCTCATCGATCGGTGGAACGCGGCGCATCCCGACGAGAAGGTCACCTTCAAGGAACAGTCCAACGACGCCTCGCAGCAGTACGACGACCTGGCCCAGCACCTCAAGGCCAAGCAGTCCGACTACGACGTGATGGCCCTGGACGTGCCGTGGACGGCCGAATTCGCGGCCAAGGGCTGGATTCAGCCGCTGAAGGATTCGTTCTCCATCGACACCGCGACCCTGCTGTCGCCGACCGTCGCCAGCGCGACCTACAAGGGCACGCTCTACGCCGCGCCGCGCAACACCAACGGCGGCCTGCTGTACTACCGCAAGGATCTGGTGCCCAACCCGCCGAAGACCTGGACTGAACTGCTCGGCGACTGCGCCGTCGCCAAGGACAAGGGAATCGGTTGCTACGCCGGTCAATTCGCCCCCTACGAGGGTCTGACCGTGAACTCGGCCGAGGTGATCAACGCCTACGGCGGCACCTTCGTCGGCCCGGACGGCAAGACCCCGACCGTGGACAGCCCGCAGTCGCGCGCGGGTCTGCAGGTGCTCGTGGACGCCTACAAGAACGGCGACATCCCCAAGGAGGCCATCTCCTTCAAGGAGCCCGAGAGCCAGAACGCCTTCGCCCAGGGCAAACTGCTGTTCCTGCGCACCTGGCCGAACTTCTACGGGGTGGCCAACGCGGATTCGTCGGTGGTCAAGGGTGATACGGCCGTGGCCCCGCTGCCCGGCAAGGACGGCATCGGCGCCTCCACCCTCGGCGGCTACAACGCGGCCATCAGCGCCTACTCCAAGCACAAGGCCACCGCGCTGGACTTCCTGCGCTTCCTGATCAGCGAGGACGCGCAGCGCATCGTCGCCGAGGGCGCGTTCCCGCCGGTGCGGGCCTCGCTCTACGACGATCCGGCGCTGATCGCGAAGTTCCCCTACCTGCCCGCGTTGAAGGATTCCGTCGCGAGCGCGGTGCCGCGCCCGCTCACCCCCTACTACAACGCGGTGTCGAAAGCCATCCAGGACAACGCCTATGCTGCCCTGACCGGTAGCAAGTCGGTCGACGACGCGGTCACCGGCATGAAGAAGGGCATCGAGGCCGCCGGTTCCTGACCGACGGCGTCGTCCCAGTCGAGTCAGCCCCGTAGGAGAGTTGAACGTGTCGGATCCTTCGGGTGCGATCGACCTCGCGCCGCCCGCCGCCCCGACCGCGCCGCCCCCGCCGCGGCCCGGCCGGGGCAACGCCCTGCAGGGGCCCGGGCGCGCCTGGTTGTTCGTCGCCCCCGTCCTGCTCGCCCTGGCCGTCGTCATCGGCTATCCGGTGGTGCGCGCGGTCTGGATGTCGTTCCAGAAGGACGCGGGCATCGACGACGCCACCGGCATGTTCGTCGAGGGCGGGCCCGCGGGCGTCAGCAACTACACGCACTGGCTGCTGCAACAGTGCACGCTGCCCGCGGGCGGTGTGGAGGCTTGTCCCACAGGCAATCTCGGCTCGCAGTTCTGGGCCGCAATCGCGGTCACGCTGCTGTTCACGGTCGTGACCGTGACGCTGGAGGCGACCATCGGGCTGGGCATGGCCATGATCATGGGCAAGACCTTCCGCGGCCGGGCGCTGCTGCGGGCGGCGGTGCTCATCCCGTGGGCGATCCCGACGGCGGTGACGGCGCGGTTGTGGGAGTTCATGTTCCAGTACGACGGAGTGATCAACCGGGTGCTCGGCACCCACATCCTGTGGCAGACCGATCCGACGTGGTCGCGGGTCGCGGTGGTGGTGGCCGACGTGTGGAAGACGACGCCGTTCATGGCGTTGCTGATTCTGGCCGGGCTGCAGATCATTCCGGGCGACGTGTACGAAGCCGCGCGCGTGGACGGCGCCTCGGCGTGGCAGCGGTTCACCCACATCACGCTGCCGCTGCTCAAACCCGCGCTGCTGGTGGCCGTGCTGTTCCGCACGATGGACGCCCTGCGGCTCTACGATCTGCCCGCGATCATGACCCAGGGCAATCCGAACACCCGGACCCTCTCGATTCTCGTGGTCGATCAGGTGCGTCAGGGCGCCAACAGCGCGTCGGCGCTGTCGGTGCTCACCTTCCTGATGATCTTCGCGGTGGCCTTCGTGCTGGTGAAGGTGTTGGGCGCCAACGCCGTCGCGACCCAGGAAGAACAGCGGAAGGCGCAGTAGTGGCAACGATCTCCGGCAGCGGCGTGCCCTGGTCCAAGCGGCTCGGTTCGGCACGGGTCTACCTCGGCGCGCTGATCATCCTGGTGTGGGGGCTGGCCCCGTTCTACTGGATGGCCGTCACGGCCTTCCGCGATCCGGCCTTCACCTTCGACAACACGCCGTGGCCCACGCACATCACGCTGAAGAACTTCCAGAACGCCTTCGACACCTCGCGCGGCAACAACTTCGGCAAGGCGCTGACCAACAGCATCGTGATCGGCACGGCCACGACGGTCATCGCGCTGGTGGTCGGCGTGATGGCCGCCTACGCGATCGCGCGAATCGAGTTCCGCGGCAAGCGAATCGTGGCCGGGCTGATCCTGAGCGCCTCGATGTTCCCGGTGGTCGTGCTGGTGACCCCACTGTTCCAGCTGTTCACCGACATCGGCTGGATCGGACAGTACCAGGCGATGATCCTGCCCAACATCTCCTTCGCGCTGCCGATGACGGTGTACACGCTGGCGTCGTTCTTCGCCGAGTTGCCCTGGGAACTCGAGGAGGCCGCGCGGATCGACGGGGCGAGCCGGTTCCAGGCGTTCCGGCTGGTGATGCTGCCGCTCGCCGCGCCGGCCGTATTCACCACGGCCATCCTCGCGTTCATCGCGGCGGTCAACGAATTCCTGCTGGCCAGCCTGTTGTCCAGCGACGCGACCGAACCGGTGACCGTGGCCATCGCGCGCTTCTCCGGCAACGACCCGCACGTCGCGCCGTACGCGGCGATCATGGCGGCGGGCACGATCGTGACCGTCCCGCTGGTGATCATGGTGCTGCTGTTCCAGCGCCGCATCATCTCCGGACTCACCGCGGGTGGCGTCAAGAGCTGACCGGCCGTCGTACCCTGGTTTCGGATCCCTTCTGCGCGGTAGATCGATCTTGCTCGTGTGGTTTCGCCGAAAACCCGGGAGGATGTCGTGCGATTGTTCCGCAGGCGACGAGACGGCAGGCCCCCTGCCCCGTACCCGTCGGTCGCCGGGTGGAACCAGATCCCGACGGTGGCGGCGCGCCGGGAGCGGAGCCGGGGACCGCGGCGACGCCTGCGGCCGGAGGCGCCCGAGGAGTCCGAGCCGCGCCCGCCCCGCACCCGCGCCCAACGGGTCCGGCGGCTGCTGCTGGCGCTGTTCCTGATCTTCGTGGCGATCCCGTCGCTGCTGGTGGTGCTGGCCTACTGGAGCGCCGACATCCCGGATCCGGCGCATGTGCCGACCGACAAGATCGCCACCGTCACCGCCCTCGACGGCACCACCGAACTCGCGAAAGTCGTTCCGCCCGAAGGCAACCGGACCCCGGTGCCGCTGTCGGACGTGCCCCAGCAGATGCGCGACGCGATGCTCTCGGCCGAGGACCGCGACTTCTACCGCAACCCCGGCTTCTCCACCGAGGCGTTCCTGCGCGCGGCCCGCGACAACCTCACCGGGCGCGAGGACGCGGGCGGCGGATCGACCATCACCCAGCAGTACGTCAAGAACGCCTTCCTCAGCTCCGAGCGCACGCTCTCGCGCAAGATGCGGGAGCTGATCATCTCCGCGAAGATGGCCCGGCAGTGGAGCAAGGACGACATCCTCGCCGCGTATCTCAACACCATCTACTACGGCCGCGGGGCGTACGGCATCGCCGCCGCGGCCGACGCGTACTTCCGCAAACCCGTCCCGGAACTCACCCTGGCCGAGAGCGCGGTGCTGGCGGCGGTCGTGCGCACGCCGTCGATCCTGGATCCGGAGACCCACCTCGACCAGCTGAAGGCGCGGTGGAACTACGTGCTCGACGGCATGGCGTCGATGGGCACGCTCGCGCCGGGGCTGCGGCAGACGGTCCGGTTCCCCGAGATCGCGCCCCCGCCGCAGGCCACCGACGACGCCGCGCACAGCCCGGCGGGGCTGCTGCGCACCCAGGTGCTGCGCGAGATCCGCGCGGCCGGGGTGTCCCAGCACGACATCGATACCGGGGCGTTGAACATCGTCACCACGATCGACCCACGCGCCCAGCAGGCCGCGCTCGACGCGGTGCACACCACCCTCGACGGGCAGCCGCCCGAACTGCGCGGCGCGGTGGTGTCGATCGATCCGCGCTCGGGCGCGGTGCGCGCCTACTACGGCGGCGAGGACGGGGTGGGCTTCGACTTCGCGCAGGCGCCGTTGCAGACCGGTTCGTCGTTCAAGACGTTCGCGGTGCTCGCGGCGTTGCAGCAGGGCATCACGCTGTCGTATCAGCTCGACAGCGCGCCGGTGACCGTGAACGGGGTCAAGGTCACCAATGTGGAGGGCGAGTCCTGCGGAACCTGTTCGCTCGCAGAGGCGTTCAAGCGGTCGCTAAACACGAGCTTCTATCGGCTCGCCCAGACCGTGGGCGCGCAGGCGATCGCGAACGCGGCGCACGAGGCCGGTATCCCGCAGGAGATTCCGGGCGTGCCGGGCCGCACCCTCGCCGAGGCCGACGGGCCGCCGCAGCCGTCGATCGTGCTGGGCGTGTACTCGGTGCGGCCGATCGATATGGCCTCGGCGTACGCGACCATCGCGGCCTCGGGGGTGTACCACCCGCCCTACTTCGTGCAGCGCGTGGTCGCCGGGGACGGGCGGGTGCTGCTGGATCGCGGTGCGCCCGAACAACGTCCGTCCGAACCGCGCATCGGCCGCCGGATCGCCGACACCGCCGCCCAGGCCATGCTGCCGATCCCGGCCTACTCCAACGGGCACGCGCTGGCCGGGCGGCCCGCGGCGGCCAAGACCGGGACCACCCAGCTCGGTGACACCGGGGAGAACAAGGACGCGTGGATGATCGGGTTCACCCCGTCGCTGTCGACGGCGGTGTGGATCGGCACCGAACAGCCCGCGCCCCTGCACACCGCGCGCGGCGGGGCCGTCTGGGGTTCGGGCCTGCCGTCGGACATCTGGAAGCGGACCATGGACGGGGCGCTCGCGGGCACGCCGGTCGAGCAGTTCCCGGCGACCGAGCAGCCGCAGCCCGATACCGTGGGGGTCGGTCCGTTCGGCGTGGCGCCGCCGCCCACCGAACAGGGACACGGCCCGTTCGACATACTCGGCCCGCCGTCCAGCTCGGCGCCGCAACCGAATCCGGCCCCGCCGCCCAATCCCGCGCCGCCGCCGCGACCGGTCCCCGCTCCGGCGCCCCCACCTGCGCCGCCGCCGAATCCGCCGCCGATGCCGCCGCCCCCGCCACCGCCCAGACAGGTCGAGATCTTCCCGGGGCTGTCCATTCCGGTTCCGGGCTGACGGCACTGTTGTGCCGACGGCGTTGTTGTGACGAAGCGAATCCTCGTTCTGGAACCGTCGCTTCGAGGCCGCCGATAGGGTGGACGCGGTGAGACCACGGCCCGAGGATCGGACAGGTGCGGCTACGCTGGGCGCAGACGCGAGCGGCGGCAGGGATCGGGCGCGAGCCGCGCGGCATACCAAGCACGAGACATAGGGGCGACACCGGTGGATTTCAATGTCGTTGAGCGCCACGAGACCCTGGTGGCAGGGACGGTGCTACGCAGCCCGGCGCTGGCGGTCGAGGGGCCGCGCCGGCTGAAGGTGGAGGAGGCGTGGAAGCACAATCTCGCGCGCACTCTGCCCGGACCCCCGGCGACCGCGTACGTCGATCACGCGCCGGAGATCGGTTCGTATCTGACCCACATCGTGGGCTATCGGCTCGACAGCCCGGACGATCTGCCGCCCGGCGACGTTCTGGCCCGGGTGCCCGCGGGCCGGTTCGCGCGGTTCATCCGCAGCGGCGACAACCTGGGCGACACCATCGTCGCGGTCTGGCGGGCGGTGTGGGATCTGGAGGCGGCCGGGGCCATCGTCCGGGCCTACACCGGCGACTTCGAGCACTATCCCGACGCGCACACGGTCGAGGTGTTCGTCGCGGTGACCGAGCCATCCGAGGGCGATAGGTAGGGGAGCGGGAGTGGACTTCGAAATCGTCACCTTGAACGGCAGTCTGGTCGGCGGGCTCACCGTGCCGCTGGCCGGGCGCGAGGTCACCGCGCGCGATCTGGACCTGGTGAACTTCACCTGGGATCGCTATCTGGCCCGGGAGAAGAACGTGCCGCGCGTGGCGGCCTACGTCGGGCAGAACGACCACGCCGTCGCGGTGCTGGGCTACGAGCTGACCTCATTGGCCGAGCTGGACACCGGCGACGTCCTCACCCGCATCCCCGCGGGCCGCTACGCCAAATTCGTCGTCTCCGACAAGCCCTACGATCTGCTGCGCACGGCCTGGGCCGCGGTCGCCAAGGCGGAGAACGCGGGCACGATCACGCGCTCGCACACCGCGGAGATCGAGCGGTACACCGGGCCCACGTCGGTCGAGGTGTACGTGTCGCTGGACTGACCCTTTTCGGCCGGGGCCTCGTCCGAGACCCCGGCCGAAAAGGCATGGCGCACAAGGCATCACGCCCCGATGATGAACTCCTCGAGTTCGGTGCGCGCGATGTCGTCGGCCATCTGCTTCGGCGGCGACTTCATCAGGTAGGCCGAGGCGGGCAGGATCGGGCCGCCGAGGCCGCGGTCCTTGGCGATCTTGGCCGCGCGGATGGCGTCGATGATGATGCCCGCCGAGTTGGGCGAGTCCCACACCTCGAGCTTGTACTCCAGGTTCAGCGGCACGTCGCCGAAGGCGCGGCCCTCGAGGCGCACGTAGGCCCACTTGCGGTCGTCGAGCCAGCCGACGTGATCGGACGGGCCGATGTGCACGTCGCCCGCGCCCAGCTCCTTCTTGAGGTTGCTGGTGACGGCCTGGGTCTTGGAGATCTTCTTCGACTCCAGCCGCTCGCGCTCGAGCATGTTCTTGAAGTCCATGTTGCCGCCGACGTTCAGCTGCATGGTGCGATCGAGCTGGACGCCGCGGTCCTCGAACAGCTTGGCCATCACGCGGTGGGTGATGGTCGCGCCGACCTGGCTCTTGATGTCGTCGCCGACGATCGGCACCCCGGCGTCGGTGAACTTCTTCGCCCACACCGGATCGGAGGCGATGAACACCGGCAGCGCGTTGACGAAGGCCACGCCCGCGTCGATCGCGCACTGGGCGTAGAACTTGTCGGCCTCCTCCGAGCCCACCGGCAGGTAGGACACCAGCACGTCGACGCGGGCGTCGCGCAGCGCCTGCACGACGTCGACCGCCTCGGTGTCGGAGAGCTCGATGGTCTCGGCGTAGTACTTGCCGATGCCGTCGAGGGTCGGCCCGCGCTGGACGGTGACCCCGCTCGGCGGCACGTCGGAGATCTTGATGGTGTTGTTCTCGCTGGCGAAGATCGCGTCCGACAGGTCGAATCCGACCTTCTTGGCGTCGACGTCGAACGCGGCGACGAACTTCACATCGCGGACGTGGTAGGGGCCGAACTTGACGTGCATGAGACCGGGCACGGTCGCGGTCTCGTCCGCGTCCTTGTAGTACTGCACGCCCTGGACCAACGAGGAAGCGCAGTTGCCCACACCCACGATGGCCACGCGAATCTCGGTGGCTCCTGCAGCCGTGTTGACATCACTCATGGCCGATATTTCCCTCTTTCTGTGGTGCCGCCTTCAGTGATTGCTCCGCGGCAATCAACTCGTTGAGCCAGCGCACTTCGCGCTCGCTGGATTCCAGGCCGAGCTGGTGGAGCTGGCGGGTGTAGCGATCGAGGGTCCCACTGGCCCGTTTGATCGCCTCCCGCAGTCCTTCTCGGCGCTCCTCGACCTGCCGCCGCCGGCCCTCGAGGATGCGCATCCGCGCCTCGGCGGGGGTGCGGCTGAAGAAGGCGAGGTGCACGCCGAAGCCGTCGTCGGTGTAGTTCTGCGGTCCGGTGTCGGCGAGCAGTTCGCCGAACCGCTCCCGCCCGGGCTCGGTCAGTTGATAGACCCGCCGCGCGCGCCGCGTGACCGCCCCGGCCGGACTCTCCTCGGCGATGAGGCCGTCGGCCTGCATCCGCCGCAGGGTCGGATACAGCGACCCGTAGGAGAACGCTCGGAACGGTCCGAGCAGGCCCGTCAGCCGCTTGCGCAGCTCGTAACCGTGCATCGGGGATTCCAGGAGCAGCCCGAGAATCGCCAGCTCGAGCACGGGCCACACCTCCTGACTGTGCTCTACAGACCTAACCGATGGATGCGATTCCAAACTATATCGCACCGATATAGTCGTCGATAGATCACCCCGCCCGCGGCCCGAACCGGCCCGAAGACGCCACGGCGACCGGTGCGGGCGGCCGCTACTCTGGTTCTCGTGCGAATTCAGCGGCAGGTGGTGGACTATGCGCTCCGGCGCCGGTCACTGCTGGCCGACGTGTACGCGGGACGGGTCGATGTCGCCGAGGTCTGCGACGCCAACCCCTATCTGCTGCGGGCGGCCAAATTTCACGGGCGGGGGAGCGAGGTCACCTGCCCTATCTGCCGGAAGGAACAGCTCACCCTCGTATCGTGGGTCTACGGTGAGGGGTTGGGTCAGGTCGCGGGTTCGGCTCGCACGCCCGAGGAGCTGATCCGGCTGGCCGAGTCCCGCGAGGAGTTCACGGTGCACGTCGTCGAGGTGTGCCGGACCTGCAGCTGGAATCATCTGGTGCAGTCCTACGTGCTGGGTCGCGCTCCGACACCGTCGCGGCGCCGCACCGGCACGCGACGGACCGCCGCCGAATGACGGGACCCGCTCGCTGACCCGCGGCGTGCTGGCGTGCCCGCGCGGTCGCACGACCGCGAACCCGGACCGTATCGAGTTATGGAGATCCAGGCTGTGACTTCGCCCTACGACGATGGACCGAACGGCGACCGCCGACCGCGCGGCTCGCAACCCGGGCCCGGCGGCTACCCGCCCCCGCGCCCGGGCGGCCCACCGCCCGGAGCCAGGCCACTGCCGCCGCTTCGGCAGGGTCCGCCCACGGGCGGCGCCCCCCGCACCGGGCCGCAGCCCGGCCAACCGCCGCGGGCACCGGGCGGGCAAC